>NZ_LZKF01000139.1:0-47790 GCF_001672665.1 Mycobacterium sp. E2238
GGCCACGGTGATTGGGGCGTCACAGCGGATCCGGCGCCACCCCCGCCGCCTCCGCCGCCCGAGGGCGGGGGCGCCACGGCCGCCTCCAACGGGCCGCCGGACCCGCAGACCGAGGACGAACCCGCGGTGCCCCCGCTTCCGCCCGGAGCGCCCGACGGGGTGGTGGGCGTGGCCCCGCACGCGACCATCATCTCAATCCGCCAGTCGTCCAGGGCGTTTGAGCCGGTCAACCCTGGCCCGGGGGATCCCAACTCCGACGAGAAGGTCAAAGCCGGCACGCTCAACACGGTGGCGCGCGCGGTGGTCCACGCGGCCAACATGGGTGCCAAGGTGATCAATATTTCCGTCACCGCCTGCCTGCCGGCGGTGGCCCCCGCCGACCAGCGGGCGTTGGGCGCCGCGCTGTGGTACGCCGCCACCGTGAAGGACGCGGTGGTGGTGGCCGCCGCCGGAAACGACGGGGAGGCGGGCTGCAACAACAACCCGATGTACGACCCGCTCGACCCGTCGGATCCGCGGGACTGGCATCAGGTGAAGGTGGTTTCGTCACCCTCGTGGTTCTCCGACTACGTCCTGTCGGTCGGTGCGGTCGATGCCACCGGCGCCGCGCTCGACAAGAGCATGTCGGGCCCGTGGGTGAGTGTGGCGGCGCCGGGCACCCACATCATGGGTCTCTCGCCCCAGGGTGGCGGGCCGGTCAACGCGTACCCTCCGTCGAGGCCGGGTGAGAAGAACATGCCGTTCTGGGGCACCAGCTTCTCGGCCGCCTACGTCAGCGGCGTCGCGGCGCTGGTCCGGGCGAAGTACCCGGACCTGAGCGCTCATCAGGTGATCAACAGGATCGTGCAGTCAGCGCACAATCCGCCTTCGGGAGTGGACAACAAGGTCGGGTACGGGTTGGTCGATCCCGTTGCGGCACTGACGTTCAACATTCCGCCTGGTGACCGGATGCCCCCGGGTGCGCAGAGCCGGGTGATCAGGCCGGCCCCGCCGCCTCCGCCGGCGGACCACCGGGCGCGCAACATCGCCATCGGGTTCATCGGCGCGGTGGCCGCCGGTGTGCTCGTGGCCGCGATCGCGGCGCGGCTGAGGAGGGCGCGGTGAGCTCCACGCTGACCGGCTTCAGCCGGGGCAGCAATCGGCGGGTCCTCGGGGTGTGGGTGGTGTTCTTGCTCGCGGCCGCGAGTTGGGCGGTGGCCGGCTACATCGGTGCGGCGATCGCCGCGGCGGTCGGCGTCGCGACGGTGTTCGTCCGCTGGTGGGGTCAGCCGGCGTGGTCATGGCTGGTGTTGTGGCGGCGGGGGCGGCGCCCGATCCGCTGGGACGCCCCAATCACCGTGGCCAACAACCGATCCGGCGGCGGCGGGGCGCCGTTGGCCGGCGGCGGTCCGGCCGGCGGAGGGAACGCCGGGGTCGGCGGTATGGGCCGCGGCATGGGCAAAGTCCCTTGCGGCGCAGCGGCGATGATCGAGCCCACGATTGTGCCGTGCGCGTCGCAATCCGACAGGCCGTCCTCACCCATGATGTAGTCACCACCGGGTACGGCCGGCAGCCGCGGGTTGGGCGAAATGCCGGTGTCGATGACCGCCACCGGTACGCCGTTGCCGGTGCTGTATTGCCAAGCCTTGCTGATGTTGAGCAGGTTGAAGCCCGGTGCCAGCTGCGCCACGTCGGGATTGCGCACGGTGATGGGCGACGAGCAGCTGTTGGCGCGGCGCATCGGTTGGTCTGGCCTGGGCGGCCCGTCCGGGGGCACCAATCCCGGATCCACCTGTGGGGGTGTAATCGCTTGCGCGGCAGGGATATTCGCGGACAGCGCGACCAGGGTCAGGGCGGCAGTCACCGCCGCCACCCTCTTTAGTGGCGAATCCACGTGAACAGCCCTCCCAGGGCCGCCGCCGCTGGCAGCAGGACGATGAACGCCAACACTTCCACCCATTCCACGGTCAACCGGATGAAGGGCCTGAACCGCACCGTCGGCACCAGAAGCGCCGCGGCCAGCCCGCACGCCGCGAAGGCGGCGATGGCCACCGCTGGCCAAAGCAGGCCGCTCACAACGTCTTTCGGTTCGTAGATGGCGTATTTGACCACTCCGGCGCATACCGCGGCCGCGGCGCCGCAGGCGAGCGCGACGGCCTGGTACTTGGCGGCGAATCCCCGGCCCTGGGTGATGAAGATGCCCACCACAAGCCCGGCGACCACCAGCGCCAGCCACGCCCAGGGACGCCCCGGCGTCAGCACCCCCCACACGGCGCCGGGCAGGACGATCGACACCCCGACGCACACACCGACCTGGACCGCGTTGACCAGCCGCGCCGACGCCGCGATCGCCGCGCCGCGCGCGGTGATGTCGGTCAATTCGTTGTCCTCGTCCTCGGATTCGTCCTCGCTGACGGGAGAGACCGTGTCGACGGGCATGCCCTCGCGGCGCGCGAATAGGTCGCGGCCGGTGATCGATCCGAAGTGAGGTGGCCGCACCCGGGCGACCCACAGCGCGATCAGCGGGGTCATCCTGACCAGGATCAGCAATCCAACCAGCACGCAGATGGCCAGCACCTGAGCCGACGCCGGGCGGAACATCCGAACGACGGCAACGGCGGCGAGGATCCCGCTAACCGTCACCACCGCGGTGACGACGGCGGTCTGCCACCGCTTGCGTGTCATCACGCCGATGGCGATGGCACCCAGGATCACGATCACGAGGCCGATCACCCCGTGCGCCGCCCCCAGGGTGCCCGGCGGCGCGCATGCGCCCGCGACGGCCAGCAACGCCACGGCCAGCCAGCCGAACCCGCTGAACAAGTCGCGGCGCTCCCGCCACCCCCACCAGACCACGGAGGCCCCGACCACCAGCAGGGCCCCGACTGCGCCGGACACCGCGGCCGGAACGGGGCCGTCGGTGAAGGTCCGCGCCCGCAACGTCAGCGCCACCACCACCGCGGCCGCCATCGCGATGATCGCGACGGCGGTGTGCGCGGCCGTCAGCGGCGTCACCGGGGCGAACATCCGGTCCCCGCCGTCGCGGCCGAGCCACTTGCCCATGGCCGCCAAGCCGGTCGACAACGACTCGTACTGCGGTTCAAAGGATTCGCCGGCGACCCGGGGCACCAGCACCAGGGTGTCCCCGTCCTGCACGCCCAGCTCGTCCAGGCTCTTGTTGATGTCCAGCCGGACACCGTTGATCTTGTGCAGTTCGTAGCTGCCCGCAGGCAACGTAATGCCGTCAAAACCTTTGCGCTTCAGATCGGCGTCGAAGAGCTCGACCATTCCCTCGAAGAATCCCTCCACCGGAATTCCGGCCGGGAACACTTGGGAGCAGAGATGCTTCTCGTAGGAAATATTGACCGCGCAGCGCGCCGGGAAAGCGACCTTATGCGCCGATGTCACGGCGCCGTCCGCTCCGCATCCGGAATGTATTTGTCGGCCAGGCCGGCGGTGATTTCAAAAAGCCGCAACCGCGTCTTTTTCTTTAATTCATGAACCGTGTCGATGAGCCCGCCTTTGGCCAGATGCGGATCGAACGGCATCTCTTCGACGGTCGCGCCGACCTTGCTGAACCGCTCGGTCAAGTACGCCAGCGCATCTTTGTCGGCGATCTGATCGGTGTGGTTGATGATCACGGTGCTGCGCGAGACCAGCTCGTGGTAGCCCTGCGACCGCAGGTAGTCCACGGCCCGCAGCACCGGCCGGGAGCGGTCCGCGGTTATCCCGGAAACGAACACGAGCGTGTCGGTGTTCTCCAAAACCGGCTTCATCACCTCGTGTTCCAAATCCGGCGAGGTGTCGACGATCATCACGGTGTGGGTTCGCCGCAACCGCGACAAGACACCCGAGAACATCGCAGGCACCAGCGGCCGGGGCTGATCCGACGTGCGGTTTCCGGCCAGCACGTCGAGTCCGATCGGGTTCTGCCCCAAGTGTTCACGGATGTCCGCGTAGCCCTGGACGTCGGTGTCGTTGATGATGGCGGTGTAGTCGCCCGGCGGCGACTCGTCGATGCGGTCGGCCAGCGTGCCGAAACCCGGGACCGCGTCAATCGCAATCACGTTCTGCGGGCGGCATTCTCGGAACACCCCACCGATGCAGGCGACCATCGTCGAAACGCCGACGCCGCCCTTGCCGGACACCACCGTGATCACGTACTGGCGCCGGATGTGCCGCCGGATACGGTTCTGCAAGTCCCGGTAGTGCCGCTCACTGGGTGATTCACCCGGGTTTATTTTCTTAAAAGAGATGACGTAGATGAATTTCCGCCAACCCGAGCCCGGAGGAATCTTTCGAGGCGCGGCCAGATCGGTAATGCGCATGGTGTCCGACACCGAATCCGGGAAGTTGCGGCCCCCTGACGGATCCCCCCGTCTGAGCGCCCCTTCGTCCGACATATTCGGGTCATTCCAAGGGCTCGTCACGTCGCGATGCTAACACGCTCGGCGATACCGCGTTTACCGATCAAGAAACCCTTCAAGAACGTAAGGGGTTGCTATTCCACGGCATTGGTTAACTGACTTATCTTGCGTCAGTTGAGAAATCGTCCCCCTCCTCAGACCACCCGCCGATACGAGTACCACTCGTCGCCCGCGGGCAAGCGGCGGATGAGCCGCTGCACGGCGCCACTGATGTCGCTGCGCGAACCCGGCGAGACGATCTGGTAGCGCCGCTGCCCCGAGATGACGCACTCGATGCAGACGCGTCCGGACGGGGTGTCGACGATGGACACGGACGAATCGCCGACCGCCACCCGCGCAAGTTCGTCCGGCCCGACCCCGGCCTGCAGCGCGACGATGGACGCGCGCGCCGAGCGCGCCGGGTCGGCGGCAGCGAGCACGAGCTGCAATTGATCGGCGTCGAGGCGCTGGGCGAGCAGAAAGGTCCGCAGGCTGGCGGAGTCGCGCACCGACGCGAGCAATTGTTCGGTGTCCAGGGTGACCGGCCGCAACGGCGCCGCCTCCGCCACACCGCACAACCGCTCGACTTGCCCCACGACGAGTTCGCTGGCCCCACCCTCGTCGTTGGCGGTGCCGGCCGGATACAGGCGAATTAGCTCGTCGTGGCGTTCCAGCACCACCCACCAGCTGGCAAAGCGGCAGATAGACACCCGGGTCGGTTCGCGCCCCGGCACGTCGATGCTGACCATCAGCGCCAAGTCCCGCCGCAACAGCACGGTGAGCCACTCGCGGATCATCGGGTCGACATTGTCGGCCTCGTCGAGGGCGCCGGCAGTCCTCAACTCGTCCGCGATCGGGTGGCTCAGCGCCCGCTCGGCGGTGTCGAGCCTCGGCAGCAACGGGCGCAACCCCAGCTCGGGGCACGTCTGCTCCACCCCTGCAACCGCCTGCAACACCCACAGGCCATCGACCGTCGTCGTCAGCATCTCACTTCGCTTTCAGGGCAGCGCGCCCATCGAACCGGCGGGCCAGACGCCGAAGGGGGGCACATGCGCTCACGCATCTGCCCCACCTTCAATCGCGGTGGTTAGCCGATCTCAGCCGAACAAGTGGCCGATGTTCTGGTCGGTCGCGAGCGCGTTGTCCAGCACGTGCGAGGTCGTCGTCCCGTGCTGGCTCACGGTGTCGATCAGCCCCTGCAGACCGGACAGCATCTGCGCTTGCGCCTCGAAGAATTGCTTCGCACCATGGCCGGCGAAGAATTCCGTCAGCTGGTTGGTCCGGTTCGAGGTGTCGTCATAAATTCCCTGCAGCTGGCCGGCGCGGGAGCCGATGTCGGAGGCGAAATCGGCGACGGCGCCCGGGTTATAAGTGATCGGGTTGGACATTTGCGAGCTTCCTTTCAAAGACCAATAGTGAAATTACGAGCGAGTGGGGCGGTTAGGAGCCGTGGCCGCCGAATAGCGCGCTGAAGGCGTGTGTGGAATCCGCCTCGTGGTGTTCCATCAAGGCCGCCGCCTGCTTGAGGCCCTCGGCCAGGCGGGTTCCGCCGGACAGGACCTTGTTCAGGTCGTTCTGAATTTCGATAGCCGTCGCGTGGGACGCGGTCACCGCTTCACCAGACCAGGTCGAAGGGTTCATCACGTTTTCGTGATTTGCGATGTAGCCCTGAGCGATTGCGATCGCGTGCTCCATGTTCGCCTGAATGTGGTTGGAAGCGTCGCGAAGCACCTGCGACGATACTTGGATTGTTGAACTGTCCACTTGCGGTTTCTCCTAACTACTGCTGCCCTCCCCCGGGAATTACCTGGGGCATGAAACGAAGTGTATGAGGGCTATTTGGACCTGTCGATTCACCCTTGGCCGGGCCGGCTTCACACTCTGGTGTCGACAACCCGCACCGTCGCGGGCTGTTCCGATTTGTCTCGGGATCCGCGCTCTCCTCCCGCCCCATGCCCCACCGGCATGCCGCCCATTGGTGTGCCGCCGCCGACCGTGGTGGTCTGCGGACGGATGGCCTCGGCCCCCAACGCCCCACTCGGCCGCAACCCGACCGGCCGCCCGCTGCTGACGGGCTCGAACGCGCTGACGGGACGGGTGAAGCTGGTCGCGGGCATACCCGCACCGCCCAGGGATGCGGCCCCGCCGCCGCCCGAGGCGCCTACGGCCGACATCTCCGTCGCCGAGACGGCCGAAACTCCCGGCGCCGCCCCTGCCATGGCGCCGGGGTTGGCGAACATGCCCATCATCGATTGCAGCGGCGACATCATCTGCATCGGCGCCTGCATCATCTGCATGGGCGCCTGCATCGCCTGCGGGACCGCGCCCATCATCGATTGCACCGGCTCCATGAACGATCCGGCCTGGCTCATGAAGTCCTGGCCGCCCGATGCCGCCTGGCCCGCGCCCTGCGTGCCCGTCTGCGCGCCCTGAAGAGCGGAGCGCATGCCGTCTCCGGCCGCGACCTGGGCGGCGGACTGACCGATCGCCGAGGCCGCCTCCGCCGGTGCCGCCGGCGACGCACCCATGGTTGCCAGCGGCGGCGGAATGGCGAGGCTTTGGGTCAGCGCGGTGAGAATCGCCCCGTAGCTGGCGCCGACGGCGGAGTTGTTCGGCCACATCGATCCGAAGTACTCGAGTTCCAGCGACGTGATGCGGGGCGTCAAAGCCCCGAGGACGAGGGGGTTGATGCCGTAGTCGGTGGCGCATTCGGTGCGGTTCTCGATGCATTCGGGCGCGGGGCGCATCGAACCGTACGCCATCTGATACGCCGAGACCGCCGTGGAAACCACGGCCGGCTTGACGTCCACCCACCCGGCCAGCCCGTGCAGCGACGCGTTCAGCGCGGTGGCGTTGGCCGCGGAGGCCAGGGAGCCGGTGCCCACCCAGCTCGCCGACGTGGCCACGGTGTTGATCGTCGAGGCGATGCTCGAGCCGTGATGGGTGGCCGCGAGCGCCGTCCACGCAGCCTGGTTGGCCAGATGGGTGATGACGCCGGCGCCCGCCTTGAGCAACAAATCATTGTCCTCAGGCGTACGCGCGGCCCACCCCGGATCGGCCATGCGTACTTCCCCCTTTGTGCGTCGCTGGTCTCAGGCGCCGATCGCCAACGCCAAGCTACGCATGAGCTCGGTGACGACGTACGTTCCCGACGCGAGGCTCTGCGCGCCGGAGAACAGGCCGCGCTGAGCGGCGTGCTCGGAAACCACTCCGAGATAGCTTCCGCCACATGCGTTCAGCGCCGCCGCAAACATCGCCGAGTCGGGGTCCCCGCCCATCGGCAGGACTCCCAACAGCACCGGCGCGGCCGCCGACGCCGCCGCCTGAGTTTCCGCGCTGATGGCCGCCTCCGCGGACGACGACGCCAGCACTGCTTCCGATTGCACCTGCAGCACCATGATTTCCCTCCGATTGCTCAGCGTCTAAAAGACGGGCTTGGCGCATCAGTCTAGTGGGGTTCGACCGTTCGTGTATTCACTAGCTTTACCTCCGGCCACGGGCAGGAAATTACGCGATTGTTCTGACCGCCGGTATTCCCCTTATAAGTCATCCGTCAAACAACCTCGTATGCCACTGCAGACACAGTGGTCACGAAGTCACCGCCGAAAGCTTCAGTGCGAGCGGGTCATGCGAATGCGTGGCAGGAATGGCGGCGCCTAAAAACGGCCGAATTGTCGTCGACTTAACGAAGAATCGGCCAACTGTTTCCACCCGTTCCCGGGGCCGGAAATTGCGACGGACGTTACGCGGGGCCGCGCCCATCGCCGGCCAGGTTGAGCAACAGCCGGGTCCCCCCGAGCGGGCTGGTTTGCAACGCCGCCGTGCCCCCGTGCAATTCGGCCTGCTGGGCGACCAGCGCCAGACCCAAACCGGATCCCGAACGCGAGGCCGTCGAACCGCGCGCGAAGCGTTCGAACACCGTGGCGCGCTCCGATTCCGGCACACCGGTGCCGTCGTCGTCGATCGCTATTTCCACGCCCTCGCTGGAGCTGCTCACCGTGAGCTGGATCTTGCCGGCGTTGCCGTGCTTGACGGCGTTGGCGATGGCGTTGTCGATCACCAGCCGCAGCCCCGTGGGCAACCCCACCATCAACACGGTCGGCGACGGCACCAGCGACACCTCCACTTCGGGGTAGATGCGCAGGGCGTCGTGTGCGGCCCGGTCCAAGAGTTCGGTGATGTCGAACGGGACGAAATCGTCGACGGTGGTGAGCTCGCCCTGCGCCAGCCGTTCCAGCGCCGTCAGGGTGCCCTCGATGCGGCTCTGGGTCCGAATGACGTCACCGATGACCTCCTGGCGCTGTTCACGCGGCAGGTCGAGGGTGGACAGCACCTCCAGGTTGGTGCGCATCGCCGTCAACGGGGTCCGCAACTCGTGCGAGGCGACTGCCGCGAAGTCGCGGGCCGACTCAAGGGCGGCCTTGGTCCGCTGTTGCTCCTTGCCGATGCGCGCGAGCATCCCCTCGACGGCTTCGGCGATCTCCACGGCCTCGCGCACCCCGCGCACCTGGACCTCGTCGGGGCTGGACTGGGCGTTGATGGCGCGGGCCTGCTGGGCCAGCAGCAGGAACGGGTTGACCATGATCAACGAGATCACCCAGCCGACGACCACCGTGCCGCCAATGACGCTGGCACAGATCAACAGCACCCGCAGGTGCAGCTCGTTGATCCGGTGTTGGGCCTCGGCCAACGGTGCGGCCAGCGCGATCGATGCGGGCCCCGCGGAGAAGGTGCGGACGCGGTATTGCACCCCGTTGATGGTGGTGTTCGCGTACCCGTTGGGCAGCTTGGGCAGCACGATATTTCCGGGCGCCGAGACGGTCTCGTCTCCGATCCGTGCGGTGCGCACCAGGTTGCCGTCCGGCATGGGCTGGTCGGGGCTCGCGTGCTCCACGTTGTGCAGCAGTGAATTGATGTCGCCGAGGCTGCTGACCGAGTCGAGCCGGCGGTCGAGCTGGCTGTATTGATCGTTGGTGACACCGACCCACACCCAGGTGCCCAGCAGCACCACGAGGGTGATCACCGACACCGCCGCGACGACGACGATGGTGCGCAGCGACAACACTCGCATCGGGAGATCTACGTGCGGTAACACGCGAATGTCAGGCTCCTCTTGTGCAGCTCGCCGCGCCGGGACGGCGACGGTGTCGACCACCTGACCACAACCTTCACACCGAGATCGATTCGCCGCGCTCAGGCCTCGTGGCGTTTCGCAGAGAATCTAGCGCCAATCTTCGGCCCGGCGTCCCGCGGCTGCGACTGGGGTCATTTTGCCCCTGGGGCAGTGAGTGAGTACTCTCTCACCATGCTCGCCTCCGGACGCGATCGGCTGCTGGCCGAGGCGCTGAAGCTCTTCGCCGCCAAGGGCTACGCGGCGACGTCGGTGGCCGACATCCAGCGGGCATCGGGTCTGGCGCCGGGATCGGGTGCGTTGTACAAGCACTTCGGCTCCAAGCGCGAGCTGCTCGAGGCCGCCGTCGCGCACCGGATCGACAGCATTGTGGCGGCACGCGAGCAGTACGACGCCGGGCAGCCCGGCGGCGTCGAGCAGGCGGTGCGCACGGCCGGCCAGCTGATCTGGAGCAACCTCAAGGAAAGCGAGGACCTGCTCAAGGTCATGTTGCGGGAACCCGACGAGCTCGGCGATCTCGACGAGAAGACCTGGCAGGTCATCACCGACAACGCCTATCAGCGCTTCGCCGACGAACTGGCCGCGTCGAACCGGTCGGGCCGCACCCGCATCCCCGATCCGGAGGCGGCCGCCGCCGTCGCCATCGGGTCGTTGTCCTATGCCGCAACGCTGCAGGCGCTGACCGGCCGCCTGCCGGGCAACATCGACGAGGAGCGGTACTTCGAGGCGTGGGTCAGCCAGACCGTCAGCGTCCTCGCCCAATACGGAAACCGTTGAGAGCACAGATAATTCAGGAGTGAAGCCGTGACTTTTTCATTGCAACTGACCGACGACGTGATCGAGGTGCGCGACTGGGTGCACAAGTTCGCCGCCGACGTCATCCGCCCCGCCGCCTCGGAGTGGGACGAACGGGAGGAAACTCCGTGGCCGGTGATCCAGGAGGCCGCGAAGGTGGGCCTGTACTCTCCCGACTTCTTCGCGCAGCAGGCGGCCGAGCCCACCGGGCTGGGCATGCTCACCGCATTCGAGGAGATGTTCTGGGGCGACGCCGGCATCGCGCTGTCCATCATGGGCACCGGCCTGGCCGCGGCGGCCCTGGCGGGCAACGGAACTCCCGAACAGCTGGGCCGCTGGCTGCCCGAGATGTTCGGTACGGCCGACGAGCCGAAGCTGGGCGCGTTCTGCTCGTCCGAGCCCGACGCGGGTTCCGACGTCGGCGCCATTCGCACCCGGGCCCGCTACGACGAGGCCGCCGGGGAGTGGGTCCTCAACGGCACCAAGACGTGGGCGACCAACGGCGGCATCGCCAACGTGCACATCGTCGTGGCATCGGTCTACCCCGAGCTCGGCACCCGCGGCCAGGCCACCTTCGTCGTCCCCGCGGGGGTCAACGGGTTGGCGCAGGGACAGAAGTTCAAGAAGCACGGGATTCGGGCGTCCCACACCGCCGAGGTGGTGCTGGACAACGTGCGGCTTCCCGAAGACCACATCCTCGGTGGGCGGGAGAAGTTCGAGGCGCGGATCGCCCGTGTCAAGTCGGGCGCCTCGGCGCGGAGCCAGGCGGCGATGAAGACCTTCGAGCGCACCCGGCCCACGGTCGGCGCGATGGCGGTCGGCGTCGCCCGGGCCGCGTACGAGTACGCCCTCGACTATGCCTGCCAGCGTGAGCAATTCGGCCGCAAGATCGGCGAATTCCAGGCGGTGGCGTTCAAGCTGGCCGACATGAAGAGCCGCATCGACGCCGCCCGTCTGCTGGTATGGCGGGCCGGGTGGATGGCGCGCAACAACCAATCGTTCGACGCGGCGGAGGGGTCGATGGCCAAACTGGTGGCCAGTGAAACGGCCGTCTACGTCACCGACGAGGCGATCCAGATCCTGGGCGGCAACGGCTACACCCGCGACTATCCCGTCGAGCGGATGCACCGCGACGCCAAGATCTTCACCATCTTCGAGGGCACCAGCGAGATCCAGCGCCTGGTGATCTCGCGGGCATTGACCGGCTTGCAGATTCGTTAGCGGCCCGCGGTCCAGGCCGCGGCGCGCACGCGACATGATGGCCGGATGACCACCGAGATCCGGGTCCTCGACAGCGAGGACGAGCTTCTGGCGGCCGCCAACGTGTTTCGCGTCGCCATGATCGGCTTCCCGCCGCTGCCGGACCTGCCGCCCGGCCGCATCGCCGGGCTGCTCGAACCCGGCCGCACCGTCGGCGCATTCGCCGACGGTCAACTGGTCGGCACCGCGGACGCGGTGACGAGTCGGATGACGCTCCCGGGCGGCGTGCTGGTCGGGCACGCCGCCGTCACGCATATCGGGGTGCTGCCGTCATTCACCCGACAGGGCATCGCCACGGAGCTGATCCGTCATCAGTTGGGGGACTTCGCGGCCCGCGGTGAAGTGGTCGCGTCGCTGCGGGCGTCGGAGGCGACGATCTATGGCCGGTACGGATACGGTGTCGCCAGTTCGTCGCAGACCGTGGAGGTGCACACCGCGCGGGCGGCGCTGCGGCGCGACGTCGGGGCCGGCGGTCCGGTTCGGTTGATCGACGCCGCGCAAGCATGGGAGCTGTTGCCCCGCATCTATGCCGAGCATCGCCCGTCGCGTCCGGGGACCATCGACCGGCCGGACGTCTGGTGGCAAAGCCTGCGGCTGCGCACCGAGTCCTCACCGCAGCCCTCGTACGTCGCGGTGCACGGTACCCCGGGAGCCGAATCGGGGTTCGCCCGCTACCGTCCCATCGACACCGAGCGGTGGTTCGTCAGCGACCAGCGCACCATCGCCGTCGAGGACTTCTTCGCGCCCACCCCGCAGGCCTACCTCGGACTGCTGCGGTTCCTGCTCGGCCTGGATCTCATTGACCGCGTGATGTTTTGGATGCTGCCGCTCGACGACCCGCTGCCGTGGCTGCTGACCGACCGGCGGGCGGCGCGGGTCGCCGCGGTGCACGACGAGACGTGGCTGCGGATCCTCGACGCGTCGCGGGCGCTGGCGGCACGGCACTACAGCGACGACGGTGCCGTCACCATCGCGGTGAAAGACCCTATGGTGCCGGACAATTCGCGGCGTTTCAGCGTGACCGGCGGCGGCGCCGAACCGACCGAACGGCGGGCGCAGCTGGAGGTCGACGTCGAGGGGCTGGCCGGCGTCCTGCTCGGCGGCACGACCTGGCGCGACCTCGCCATCGCCGGTTTGGTCCGCGCCGATGACCCGTCGGCGATTGCGGTGGCCGACCGGCTGTTCGCGGTGCCGGACGCGCCCCACGCCGGGTTCTTCTTCTAGCCGCGTGGGTATGCCGATCGCGTGATCGTCATCGTCGGCGCGGGGATGTGCGGGCTGGCCGCCGCCTACGAGCTCGCGCGGTGTGGGGAGTCGGCGATCGTGCTCGAACGCGGCCGGCCGTTCGGCGAGCAGTCCACGGGACTGGCCCGCATCTTCCGGACCGCCCACCGGCGCCCCGAGCTGTGCCACCTCGCCTTGCAAGCCCGCACCGGTTGGCAGCGCTGGGAAGCCGAGCTCGGCGCGGGCCGGCTGCTGGGCCCGGAGGGGTTCATCGCCACCGGCGCCTGCGACGAGACCGCGGCGGCGATGACGGAGGCCGGCGCGAAGTTCCGCTGGGCGGACGCCGCCGAGATCGCCACGCGGATCCCATTCGCCGCCCCGCCGTGGGAGGCCGGTGTGCTCGATCCGCTCGGCGGCAGCCTGCGTGTCCGCCGCGCACTGTCCGCGTTGGCGCGGCGGGTCGAAATCCGGCGCGGAGACGTCGTGTCGGTCGCCGACGACGGCAAGGTGATCCTCGCCGACGGGACGGTGCTGCGGGCCGAGCGGGTGCTGATCTGCGCCGGGGTGCGGACGGCGGAACTCTTCGGCCCGCTCGGCATGCACTTCGTCCCGCACACTCGGTTCTCCTACGAGGGCGCCGATGCGACCGGCTCGGCGTGCCTGTCGGCGCCCGAGGGTTACGGTCTGCCGCTGGGCAGGACCGGCCGGTGGGCTTTCGGGCAGGAGGTGCCGGACCCTGCGACGGTGCGCGCGCTGTTCCCGGCGCTTTACCCGGTGGGCCGCGTGGACTGCGTGACGATCCGCGCGCCGTGGCTCGACTCGGGCGGCGACGGCTGGACCGTGGCGCGCCGCGGCCGCGTCGTCGCCTTCGTCGGCGCCAACCTGATGAAATTCGGTCCGCTGCTGGGTGAACTGCTCGCTCAGGCCGTCCGGCAGGACGAGCTGCCCAATTCGCTGCAGAGCGTGTCGGATTGGCGCGCCGATTGATGTTCGCCGCTCATCGGTCGGCGGACAACACCCCCCTTCGGGTCGCGACGGTGCCGCAGACCTTGGAAAGGCTCCCCTTCCCGCGCCGCGTCGCACGAAATCCGCGCGAATTTAGGGACGTTTGACCCTAGGTCGGCTCGCCGCTGCCTCGAAATACTTGGGCGGCTTGATCGCTGGGCCCCGTGGAGGTAATCGATGACGGCTGAAGCACCGCCGGTCAGCGGCCTGGAAGCCCGCCGGCCGTTTCCCGCGCGAACGGGCCCCAAGGGCAACCTGATCTACAAAATCATCAGCACCACCGACCACAAGATGATCGGCATCATGTACATGGTCGCCTGTTTCATCTTCTTCTTCATCGGCGGCCTGATGGCCCTGCTCTTGCGCCTCGAGCTGGCGCGGCCCGGGCTGCAATTCCTCTCCAACGAGCAGTACAACCAGCTGTTCACCATGCACGGCACGGCGATGTTGCTGTTCTACGCGACTCCCATCGTTTTCGGATTCGCCAACCTCGTGCTGCCCTTGCAGATCGGCGCGCCCGACGTCGCATTCCCACGGCTGAACGCGCTGTCGTTCTGGCTCTTCATCTGCGGAGCGCTGATCGCGTTGGGCGGCTTCATCGTTCCCGGCGGTGCGGCCGATTTCGGCTGGACCGCCTACACGCCGCTCTCCGATGCCGTGCACAGCCCCGGCGTGGGCGGCGACTTGTGGATTCTGGGGGTGGGTGTCGGGGGTCTGGGCACCATTCTGGGCGCGGTCAACATGATCACCACCGTGGTGTGCCTGCGGGCCCCGGGCATGACGATGTTCCGGATGCCCATCTTCACTTGGAACATTCTGGTGACCAGTGTTCTTGTCCTGGTGGTCTTCCCGCTCCTGACCGCCGCACTGTTCGGATTGGAGGCCGACCGCCGCATCGGCGCGCACATCTACGACGCGTCCAACGGCGGGGTCATCCTGTTTCAGCATTTGTTCTGGTTCTTCGGGCACCCCGAGGTGTACGTCATCGCGCTGCCGTTCTTCGGCATCATCTCCGAGATCATCCCGGTCTTCTCGCGCAAGCCGCTGTTCGGTTACACGACACTGGTTTACGCGACGCTGGCCATCGCGGCATTGTCGGTCGCGGTATGGGCCCACCACATGTACGCCACCGGAGCCGTGCTGCTGCCCTTCTTCTCATTCATGACGTTCCTGATCGCCGTCCCCACCGGCATCAAGTTCTTCAACTGGATTGGCACGATGTGGAAGGGGCAACTCACCTTTGAGACCCCGATGCTGTTCTCCGTGGGCTTCCTGGTGACCTTCCTGCTGGGCGGCCTGACGGGGGTGATGCTGGCCAGCCCGCCGCTGGACTTCCACATCAGTGACACCTACTTCGTTGTGGCGCACTTTCATTACACACTCTTCGGCACCATCGTGTTCGCCACGTACGCCGGGATCTACTTCTGGTTCCCCAAGATGACGGGCCGGCTGCTCGACGAGCGGCTGGGCAAGCTGCAATTCTGGTTGACCTTCATCGGCTTCCACACCACGTTCCTGGTCCAGCATTGGCTGGGCACTTCGGGTATGCCGCGCCGCTACGCCGACTACCTGCCCACCGACGGGTTCGCGACGCTCAACTTCGTCTCCACCATCGGGGCGTTCATCCTTGCCGTCTCGGTTCTGCCGTTCGTGTGGAACGTGTTCAAGAGCTGGCGCTACGGCGAACCGGTCCTGGTGGACGACCCCTGGGGCCACGGCAACTCGCTGGAGTGGGCGACCAGTTGCCCGCCGCCGCGGCACAACTTCACCGAACTGCCCCGGATCCGTTCGGAGCGACCGGCTTTCGAGCTGCACTACCCGCACATGGTGGAGCGGATGCGGGCCGAGGCACACGCGGGACGCCGAGAACTCGTGAGTGCGGCAGCCGACGCAGACGCCGCCGACAAACACTAGTTTCGCCGGCGCACCTGCGCTTCCCCATCGCGCCAGTGCGGCGCGCGTTCCGAAGGTGCGGCTCACCGCCGCAGTGACCGTCAGCCGTGGGGCGCGTCGGAGATCTTGGTGTCCGGCTTGCCCAACGTCTGGCAGTACGTCAGCGCCGACAGTCGGGTGGCCGAGATCTCAGCGTTGGCGGGGTCCGTGCCGTTCTTGTCCTTCAGCATCTTGCTGACCTCGTCGT
This sequence comes from Mycobacterium sp. E2238, assembly GCF_001672665.1. Lineage (NCBI taxonomy): Bacteria > Bacillati > Actinomycetota > Actinomycetes > Mycobacteriales > Mycobacteriaceae > Mycobacterium > Mycobacterium sp. E2238. Next base: position 15,941 of record NZ_LZKF01000139.1, read on the forward strand.
TCTGCTTCTTCTCGTCCTGAGAGGTGAAGTCCTTGCACTTGGTGTCGCCGCCGGTGTTGATGACCTGTGAGGCCGAACACGCGCTGGACAGCAGCACGGCGGCGATCGCGAACGTGGCGGCCGCAATTTGCTTCATCGTTTGCCTTCCTGGAGCCGAGTAGTGGTATCAGTACACCAAATCGACCGATTTGAAACCCCGCCGTGCGATTGCGCCGGTGAATCAGCCGTTTGCGCAGCGTGCATCTCGCTGCCGAACGGGAATAACTGCCACGTCCGCGTCGTCGTTTAGGTTTCGTCGGTCCCCACCGCGCCGGGACCCGAGGGGAGGAACGTCCGGTGTCCGGGTCCAACGGGTCAACTCCGCCGTCGGCTTTGGCCACGCTGGACATGGGTGACGGCCCGGCTCCGGTCCGGAGCGCGTTCGCCGCCGTCCTGGTGTTGTTGCTGTCCATCGGCTGGGTGGCCAACCACTTCGTCGCGTTGATGCCCTTGCTCAGCGTTCGGCAGCACCTCAGCTCGGCCACCCTGGATGCGATCTTCGGCATCTACGCGCTGGGCTTGCTGCCCGGTCTGATCGTCGGCGGACGCGCCTCGGATGCCTTCGGGCGTCGGTCGGTGGCACTGGCGGGGACGGCTACCGCCGTGGCGGGGACGGTGGCCATGTTCTATTCGCAGCAGTACGACGTTCTGCTGCTGGGACGCCTGGTAGTCGGGCTCGGGGTCGGGCTGGCCATGAGTTCCTGCACCGCGTGGGCCTCGGACCTGAAAGGCCCCGCCGGCGCGGCCGCCGCGGGCGCGGCGTTGATGGCCGGCTTCGCGATCGGCCCGTTCGCGGGAGCGTTGATCGCCGGCGCGGGTCCGGTCGGCGTCCGGCTGTCGTTCGGGATCGCGGCCGCCGTCGGAGTGGCCGCGATGGCCGTCGCGATCGTCGTCGCGGGGCGAGCGAGGGCCACGGAGCAGGAAACCACCCAGGTTTGGGAGCCGTCGAGCGGCGGCGGGCGGGGTGCGGCGCGGGCGTTGAGTTGGGCGATGCCGCTGGCGCCGTGGGTATTCGCTTCGGCGACACTCGGATTCATCGCGATCCCCAGCCGCGTGCACACCGGGCTCGCGGCTCCGATGGCCGCCGGCCTGGCCACGCTGCTGGTCAACGGGGTCAGCGGGCTTATCCAAGTGCTCGCCCGCGCGCGCCGGTGGGGGCCGCAGGCCGGCACCGCCGGTGCGGTGCTCGCCGCGCTCGGCTACGCGGTCACCGCGCTGGCCCCGCCGGCCATGTCGCCGGCGCTCGGTCTGCCACTGTTCCTGGTGCTGGGCAGCGCCTCCGGTCTGTGTCTGCGCGAGGGCTTGATCGACCTGGAGGCCGCGGCGCCAAAACGCTTGCGAGGCGCGCTCGTTGGCGCGTTCTACGTGGTGACGTACATCGGTTTCGGCCTGCCGCTGATTCTGACGACGGTCGGGTCGACTGTTTCGACGGCCATCCTCGCCGTGATGGCGGCGCTGGCGCTGCTGACGGCCGTGACTCGAGCGGTTCGACTCCGCCGAGGCGCCCACCGCCAGGGCTGACGAGGCCCGACGGTCAGACGAGTTCGCGCAGCGTCTCGATCAGCTTGATCCGCTCGGCGGTTGTGGACGCGATGGGCGAGACATTGAGCGTGGTAACCCCGGCCTCCCGGAACGCGGCCACGCGGTCCTTGACGAATTCGCGGCTGCCGATGAGGTTCACGTCCCGCACGAGTTCGTCGGGGACGACCTTGGCGGCGCCGTCCTTGTCCCCGGCAAGGTAGAGCTCTTGAATCCGATCGGCCTGCGGGCCGTAGCCGTACTTGGTCGCCAGGGCGTGGTAGAAGTTCTTGCCCTTGGCGCCCATTCCGCCGATGTAGAGGGCGAGGTGGGGTTTGACGAATTCCCTTAGTGGTTCCACGTTTTCGCCGATGGCCAGCACCGGTCCGGCGTAGATGTCGAGGTCACCCAGACTGGGGTCGCGCTTGGCCCGGCCGGCGGCCAGCGCCTCTCCCCATACCTGCGACGCCTTCTCGGGCAGGTAGAAGATCGGCTGCCAGCCCTCGGCGATCTCGGCCGCCAGCTCGACGTTCTTGGGTCCCAGCGCCGCCACCAGGATCGGAATACGTTCCCGCACGGGCTTATTGATCAGCTTGAGCGGCTTGCCAAGCCCGGTGCCCTGCCCGGCGGGCAGCGGGATCGTGTAGTACCTGCCTTGGTGTGTGAGCGTCTCGCGCCGCCACACCTGGCGGCAGATGTCGATCACCTCGCGGGTCCGGGCGATCGGCGCGTCGTACGGGACACCGTGGAAGCCCTCGATGACCTGTGGGCCCGAAGCTCCCAGGCCCAGCGTGAACCGACCGTCGGAGACGTAGTCCAGGCCGGCCGCGGTCATCGCGGTCAGCGTCGGCGTTCTGGTGTAGAGCTGCAGGATCCCCGAGGCCAGCCCGACCCGGTCGGTGCTGGCGGCCAGGTAGCCCAGCGCGCTCACCGCGTCGAACGAATACGCCTCGGGGACAAAGACAATGTCGAGTCCGGCGCGCTCGAGGTCGGCCACTTCGGCCGCCACGTCCTTGAAACCGCCCGCGTAGTTGATGCCCAATCCGATTCGCATGCTCGCTACTCCTACGCGGTGGTGAACTCGTCGGCCAGCTCGAGCGCCTCCTGCTGGATTCGGTCGAACTGGGCGCCCATCGCCTCCGACAGCGCCTTCGCGCCGGATAGCGGTCGCACCATCACCACGAAATCGTCGATGAGGTCGTCGTCGTTCAAGTGCAGGAAGTCGCAACCGGTGATCTTGACCCCCGGCGCTCCGGCGATCCCGGTCTCGAACACGAACGCATGGTCGCGACCGCCCCCGTCGTGGATCTCACGGACGTAGCGGAAGTCCTCGAAGACACGCATGACGCCGCGCAGGATCGCGGCGGTGATCGGCTTGCCGACGTACGGCTTGAACGCCACCGGGCTGGTGAACACCACGTCGTCGGCAAGCAGCGCCTGGATGCCCTTCTCGTCGCGTTCTTCGACCGCCTTGCGGAACGGATGCATCCGACACCTCGCCTAGTGAATTCGTTTCAGGAGTGCCGTTGACGCTATGCCGAAGGCCCCGGCATGTCCATAGTGCGATTAATCACTTTGTTGATTACTCATCGCGTTGTAGCCTGTGTCGATGTCGCTGCGGGATGCGGTATTGGCGGCCCTTCTCGAGGGGGAGTCATCCGGATACGACCTGGCCAAAGAATTCGACGCCTCGGTCGCGAACTTCTGGATGGCCACGCCGCAGCAGCTGTACCGCGAGCTCGACCGGCTCGCCGAGCAAGGTCTCATCGCGGCGCGGGTGGTGCACCAGGAGCGGCGGCCCAACAAGCGCCTGTTCTCGCTGACCGATGCCGGCCGCGAGGCGATCCAGGAGTTCACCGCGCGGCCGCCCAAGCCGTCGGTGATCCGCGATGAACTGCTCATCAAGGTCCAGGCCGCAGACGCCGGCGACACGCGGGCGGTGCGTGAGTCCATCGTCGAACGACTGCAATGGGCGACGGCCAAACTGCAACGCTACGAACGGTTGCGGGCGCGCATGCTCGACGGCTGCGACGAGGAGGACTTCCTGGCCCATGCCCAGCGAATCGGTCCCTACTTGACGCTACTGCGCGGAATCGCGTTCGAGGAGGAGAACATTCGGTGGGCCGAGCGCGCGCTGTCCGCCGTCGACCGCCGCCTGTCGGCGCCGGCGAGGAAGACGAGAACCCGCCGTCGGTGAGCCGGCACGCTTGCCCGGGGGTCGTCCACCGACCGCTACCGCCAGGCGAAGACCGGTTGTTCGAGCCCGCCCACCGGGTCGTGACGGCCTTCCAGACACCACCACCGCAGCTGCAGCAGCACGGCGCCGGTCGGGGCGTGAATCAGGTCGTTTCCCAGCGGAATCTGCACCACCGGGCGGGGGCTCTCCGGGATCGTGATGAACCGCGGAGAATCGTCGCGTTGCAACTGGTGTAGACCCACCCGGTACACCGCCACCACCTCCTCGGGCGCCGGCCGGGGATCGAGCCGGCCGCCGCCCCAGATCACCACCGGGGTGATCACGTACCCGGACCGGGTGGGGTAGTCGTCCAGGAGCCCCAGCACGGCCGACTCGGGCAGGCTGATGCCGACTTCCTCGTGCAGTTCCCGCAATGCCGCGTCGACGGCGGTCTCACCCGGGTCGAGCCGCCCACCGGGCAGCGCCCACTGCGCAGCGTGCGAGGTGAGGCGGGATGCCCTGCGGCACAACAGGAATGCCGCGCCGCCGGACACATCGACCATCCGGCCGTCGAGGCCGGCCCCCGGCAAGGGGCGGTCACCGTTCCACTCGTCCACGGGCGCCGGGTCGACCCGGTCCTCGCCCAGGGCCGAGTCGACCAGCACCACGGCGACCGCCGCGTGCCGCTTTGTCGGGTCGGTCACCTCGCGACGCTCATGGTCCGCCAGGTGGCCCCGAATCCGCTCACACAGCGCATCGTCGTACGGGATGGTCACGGATTCGAGACTATGCGGGGGCCGCCCGCGCCGGGTACCCGGTGAACGCCGAGCGCCCCGGTCTCGTGGGTGTCCATGGATGGGAGGAGACGGATGAAGGTCATCGGTATCGAGGAGCACTACAGGTTTGCGGCCATAGCCGAAGAGCACCACAACCAGGGGCTGGATCCGGCGACCGAACTGCTGATGCACGCGGGCTACGGCCCGCACGGAGCGGACGGGGAGTGGCCGCCGGGAATCAACGACCTGGGCGCAGGCCGGCTCGCCGCGATGGACGCCGCGGGCATCGACGTACAGATCCTCTCGCACTCCGTCCCGGGCCCCGAGACGCTGGAACCAGCGGTGGCGGCCGAGTTGGCGCGGCGGGCCAACGAGGAGGTAGCGGCCGCGATCGCCAGGCACCCGGATCGGTTCCGCGGCTTCGCCACCCTGCCGATGCGCGACCCGGCGGCGGCCGCCGCCGAGCTCGAACGCACCGTCCGCGACCACGGCTTCGTGGGCGCCCTGATCAACGGTCACGTCAACGGCCGCTACCTCGACGACACCTTCTTCTGGCCGGTCTTCGAATCCGCCGAATCACTCGGCGTGCCAATCTTTTTGCATCCCACCCTGCCGCCCCTGCCGGTCATCGACGCCTACTACGCCGGTTTTGATCGGAAGATAACGGCACGGTTGGCGGCCGCCGGAGTCGGCTGGCACATCGACACCGGGTTGCATTGCCTACGACTGATCCTCGGCGGCGTGTTCGACCGGTTCCCCCAGTTGCAGGTCATTGTGGGTCACCACTTCGAGGCGCTGAGCTGGATGGGATGGCGGACCGACTATTCATTTCCGCCGGCCGAGACGGGCCTCCAGCGCACCGTGAAGGAGTACCTGCGGGAGAACTTCTACGGCGGCATCCTCGCCGGCGACTTCTTCAGCCAGCGGCCCGGCGCGATGGATCCCAGTTGGAGCCTGTCGTTCAACGCCTACCTGGCGATGGTCAACGTCATCGGGATCGACCGCGTCGTCTTCACCGCCGACTATCCCTATGGAAACATCAAGGCGTGCCGGGAGTTTCTCGATCGGATGCCGATCAGCCAGGCCGATCGGGAGAAGATCGCCCACCGCAACGCCGAGCGCCTGCTGAGGCTTTGAGCCCCGGGGTGATTCGTTTGTCACGCCCGGTACATGGGTAAATGGGCCGGATGATTGGTGCGCGGCTGCAACGCCGTGAGGATTCGCGGCTGGTGCGCGGAGCGGGTGGCTACGTCGGTGACCTGCGCCTCCCCGGATGCCTGGATGCCGCCTTCGTGCGCAGCGGCGTCGCCCACGGGGAGCTGCGCGCGGTGGACGTGGTGACGGCCCGGTCGTTGCCGGGGGTGGCCGCAGCGTGGTCGCACACCGACCTTCCGTTCCTGCCCGACACCCCCCCGATGCTGGACCCGGGGTCCGTGGAGGGCCGGCCATGGCCGGCGCTGGCCACCGAGCGGGTGCGCTACGTCGGGGAGCCGGTGGCGATCGTCGTCGCCGACGATCGGTATCTGGCCGAGGACGCCCGAGACGCAGTGCGTGTCGACATCGCGCCGCTGCCCGTCCTGCTCGACCCGACCGAGGCGGCCGCCAGCGACGTGCGGTTGTTCCCGGGCAAGGGAAATGCCGCCACCGACAAGGAGTTTGGCGATCGCATCGACGAGTCCGTGTGGCGGGACGCGGCCGTGGTGGTGACGGCCGGTTATCGCCAACAACTGGTCTCGCACATGTTCATGGAGCCACGGGCGATTGTGGTGCGCCCGGAGCCGGGCGGCGGGCTGACGGTGTGGGTTTCGCATCAGGCGCCGCACCGGCTGCGCCGCGACCTGGCCGCCGGGTTCGGGCTGCGGCCGGAGCAGGTCCGTGTCATCGTGCCGGACGTCGGCGGCGCGTTCGGCGGCAAAAGTGAGACGTGGCCCGAGTACCTGGCGGTGGTCGCGGCGGCCCGGCGGCTGGGCCGGCCGGTGCGCTGGCTGGAGGACCGTGCCGAGTCGCTGACGGGTGCGCCGCACGGGCGGGGGCAGAACCAGCGGGTCCGCATGGCGGCCAGCGCCGAAGGGCGCATCCTCGCCTACGAGCTGCACGTCGACGCCGACGTGGGCGGCTACCCGCACACCGGCTCGTTCGTACCGACGGCGACGGCGCTGATGGCCACCGGCGCCTACGCGATTCCGCACGTGCACGTGCGGGCCCGCGCCGTGGTCACCAACACCGCGCCCACCAGCCCGTACCGCGGCGCCGGCCGCCCCGAGGCGGCGTCGGCGATCGAGCGGACAATCGAGTTGCTGGCCCGGCGGCTCGGCATAGATCCGGTCGAGCTGCGGCGGCGCAATTTCATTGCCCCCGAGGCGTTTCCGTATGCCGCCCCGACCGGGTACACCTACGACAGCGGTGACTACGCCGCCGCCCTGGACCTGGCCGTGCGCGAGGTCGACTACCACGGGTGGCGCGCCGAGCAGGCCCGCCGCCGCGCCGCCGGTGAGCCGCCGATCGGCATCGGGCTGTGCACTTACGTCGAACGTTCCGGGGCGGGTGACGAATTCGGCGCGGTCGAAGCTTGCCCGGACGGCACGTTTGTGGCGCTGTCCGGCTGCTGCTCGACGGGCCAGGGCCATGAAACCTCCTTCCCGCAGGTGGTCGCCGCGGTGCTCGACGTGGACGCGGAGCGGGTGCGGCTGGTCGAGGGGGACACCGCCGTGATCCCCCAGGGCATCGGCTCATTCGCCAGCCGGTCGATGCAGACGGGCGGCGCCGCGTTGCACCGGGCGGGCGGCAAGTTGATCGAGACCGCCCGGCAGCGCATGGCGGAAATCCGCGCCGTCCCGGCCGCCGACGTGGAATACCGCAAGGGCGAGGTGCACGCCGGCGGCCACGCGATGAGTCTGGCCGACCTGGCCGCGGAGGGACAATTGCGCGCCGACGAGATATTCGCGCCGCCGGAAGGGTTTCCGTTCGGCGCGTACATCGCCGTGGTCGAGGTCGACACCGAGCTTTGGGAGATCGCCGTGCTGAAGGTCGTCGCCGTGGACGACTACGGCGTCGTGGTGAATCCGTTGATCGTCGACGGGCAGGGTTACGGCTCGACGGTGCAGGGGCTCGGGCAGGCCATGTGCGAGGAAGTGCGCTACGACCCGGACGGTCGCCCGGCCACGGTCAGCCTGCTCGACTACCTGATCCCGACCATCTCGGAGCTGCCGCCGCTGCGGTTCGCGGAGACCTGCACGCCCAACCCGAACACACCGCTGGGCGCGAAGGGCGCCGGCGAGGCGGGCTGCATCGGAACGCCCCCCGCAATCGTCAACGCCGTCGTCGACGCGCTCGGAATCGACGACCCCTCCCGACTGCAGATGCCGCTCACCGCGTACAACTGCTGGCGGGCCACCCGATGAAACCCGCGCCGTTCGACTACGTCGCCGCGCGCAGCGTAGACGAAGCCGTGGCCGCGCTCGCCGACGGCGATGCGCACGTTTTGGCCGGCGGGCAAAGCCTGGTGCTGGAGATGAATTTCCGCGCCATCCGGCCCCGGCGGCTGGTCGACATCAACGGCGTCGCGGGTTTCGACCGCATGACGCGCGACGGCGCGGTGCTGCGGGTCGGCCCGCTGGTCAGGCACCGTGCGTTCGAATCCGGTTGCGCGCCAGGGCCACTGGGTGAGCTGTTGGGCCGCGTCGCCCACCACATCGCCCACCCTCCGATCCGCGCCAGGGGCACGATGCTGGGCAGCCTCGCGTACGCCCACCCGGCGGCGGAGTGGCCGACGATCGCGGTGGCGCTGGGGGCCGAAGTCGACCTGCTCGGCTCGGGCGGGCGGCGCACGGTGCGCGCGGAGGATTTCTTCACCGGCCCGTTCACCACGGTCCGGCGCCCCGACGAACTGCTCGCCGAGGTGCGCCTGCCCCTGCTGCCGGACGGCACCGCCGTCGGCTTCGTCGAACATCGGCGCACCCACGCCAGCTTCGCCGAACTCGCGGTGGCGGTGGCCGTGACCGTCGCGGACGGCCGCGTCGCATCCGCCTCGGTGGGACTGGTCAACGCGGCGGACCGACCGTTGCGCGCGGCCGCGGCCGAGGCCGCGTTGATCGGGCGTCCGTTCGACGACTCCGCCATCGCCGCCGCTGCGCGCGCCGCCGCCGAGGAGGACGCCGCGCCGATCCCCCAGCCGCACGCGGACATCGGATACCAACGGCACGCGGTGGGCGTGCTCACCCGCCGCGCCCTCGTCCAGGCCCGAGCCCGAGGATGATGCCGTGCACATCGAGTTGACGGTCAACGGGCGCCAGTACGTCATTGACGTGCCGCCGCGTCGCACGCTCGCCGACGCCCTGCGCGAGGACTGCGGGCTGACCGGCACCCACCTCGGCTGCGAACACGGCGTCTGCGGGGCCTGCACGGTGTTGGTCGACGGCGACGCTGTGCGCTCCTGCCTGATGTTCGCCGTTCAGTGCGGCGGGCGCGAGATCCGCACGGTGGAGGGTCTCGCCGCACCGGATGGCACCGATCACCCGTTGCAGCAAGCGTTTTCGGCCGAGCACGCGTTGCAGTGCGGTTTCTGCACTCCGGGTTTCCTGATGCTGGCGGCGGGTGCGCTGGACGCCGACCCCGGCATCGTCGACGACGCGGAGCGGCTGCGGGAGCTGCTAACTTCCAATCTCTGCCGCTGCACCGGGTACGAGGCGATCCGGCGTGCCGTCGTCAGGGCCGCCCGAAGCGGCGAGTGTGGTTAACTGCGATCGTGCAAAGAGAGCCGGCGCTGGCGCGGCGCTTCTTCGACCGGTTCGAACCGCTACATGCGGTGACGTATTTCGCTCCGGAGGCACGGGCGGCGCTGGACGGTCTGGGCTACCGCGGCTTCTGGATGGGCTACTTCGCCGCCCGATCGGCGCCGCTGGGCCCGGTGCCCCGGCAGGTGGTCACCGCGATCTTCTACAACTTCGCTCCCGAGCGCGTCGCCAAGGCGCTGCCGGCGGCGTGGGAGGTCGCCGGCCCGGCCGCGGCGTTGCGGGCCCGGCAGGAATCCGCCGTCGCGGCGCTGCGCCGCTACGGGCTGGGCGATGACGAAAACATCCGTACCGCAGCGGAATTGGCGGGCAAGGCGGCCCGGCACGCCCCGCTGGACGCGCGCCCGCTGTTCGCCGCCAACCTGGCCTTGCCGTGGCCGGACGATCCGCTGGCCGCGCTGTGGCACGCGACGACGCTGCTGCGCGAGCACCGGGGCGACGGGCACGTCGCTGTGCTGGCGGCCGCCGGCATCTGGGGACGAGAGTCCAACGTGTTGCATGCCGCGGCCGGCGGAGTTCCGCGCGAGTACATCGCGCGGACCCGTGACTACGACGAGGCCGCGTGGCAGCACCACGAGCAGCGGCTGACCGAACGGGGACTGCTGGACGATGACGGCTCGCTCACCGCGGCCGGCCGGGAACTGAAGGACCACATCGAACGCTCCACCGATGCGCTCTCGCTGTCCGCGCTCGACGCGCTCGATGACGACGAGGTGGAGACGCTGTTTCGGGCGCTCACGCCCCTCACCCGCGCGGTGGTCGCCGGCGGGGACGTCCCAGACCTCACACCCATGGGCCTGCGCCGCGACGAATTACACGACGACAGCGCACATTTGAGCCTGAACGGCGGGTTAGCCTAACCCCATGAGCAGCCAGCGAATACCCGGCGGGGTGGTGCACAAGCTCCCGGCGGACCTGCGCGAGTCGTTGATCGGCAACGCCACGGCCCTCGCCGCGTGGAAGGACATCACGCCGCTGGCCCGCAACGAGTTCATCTGCTGGGTCGAGGACGCGAAGCAGGAAACGACCCGACAGCGCCGCATCCGCCGGACGCAGGAGGAGCTGGAAGAAGGCAAGCGCCGCCCATGCTGCTGGCCGGGGTGCAAGCACCGCGAGCGCACCGGCAAGTAGTTGTCAGCGGGCGAGCGGTTTGTAGAACACCAGACCGTTGCCCTTGTTGTCGTAGACCACGGCGCGGCGTTCGTGCGCGTCGTCGTACGGGGCTTTGACGATCCCGCCGCCGCTGGCCTCCACCGCCTTGGCCGCGGCGTCGACGTCGGCGGTCTTGATGCCGACGACGACCTGACCGGGTATGGGATGGTCCACGGAGGTCGCCAGCGCGAGCGTTACCGGTCCGCCGTCGAGGGCGGCGAAGTGCGCCCCGTCGCGGAATTTCAGCGGCATGCCCAAAGTCTCGCTGTAGAACCGGATCGACTCATCGAGGTCGTCGGTGGACAGGATGATCATCTTTACTTCCTGCTCGCCCATGGGCCCTCCTCTGGCTGGATGGCACAGAGACTAGCCCGGCAGGGCTGTTCGTGGAAGGCGCCGAGCGGCAGATTCTTTGCGCCAGGAAGGATTCAGGTGCGGCCGACCGGAACTATCTGACCGTCAAGGTAATCCATCGGCGGCCCGTCGCCGCGCCCGGCGTTGCGATCGGCCACCGCGGTGGCCAGGACGGTGCCATTCTGAATGGTTCCGACGATCTCAACACTGTCGTTGAGCGTGAAATGCGTAGCGGCAGCAGCGGATTGGCCGCCGCGACCGATGAGCGTGGTGTTGGGGGTGACCAGATAGGTCTGGGTGTACCCGTTGGCGCTGCGCGCGGTGACCGAGCCCGCCGTCACGGCGATCACCGTGCCCACTTGCCGCACGGGCTGCGCAGCCGCAGGCGGCTCCTGGCTCACCTCGATCGTTCGCTTTTCGCTGTGCGGGACATTGAGCACCAGCACCGCACACGCCGCCGCGCACAGCGTCGACGCGGAAACGACATCACATATCGTGGCGGCACCCGGCCTGCGCCGCGCGGTTGAGCCGGCCCGCGGTCTTTGCTCCAGGGTCGCGGTCATTCGATGCTTGGCACCCACGATCAGTCCTTCCCTGCGGTTTTGCGCCGACGACGGTCGACGCGCACCGAAACAGGTTGTTGCTCGTGGATTTACCCCGCGCGGGGTGCCGATAAACCGACCCGCCGGGCCAGTTATGTCCTCCCGGATGGGAGCCGGGGTCGTCAGCCCTTGGTCAGGGTGAACTGCGCGACGTCCGTGTAGCCCTCGCGGAACAGGTCGGCGCAACCGGTCAGGTATTTCATGTACCGGTCGTAGACCTCTTGGGACTGGATCGCGATGGCCTCCTCGCGGCGCGACTCGAGCGCGGCCGACCAGGTGTCGAGGGTGCGCGCGTAGTGCAGGCGCAGCGGCTGGTAGAGCTTGAGGCTGAAGCCGGCGCGGGTCGCGTGCTCTTCGACGGTCTTGGCGGCGGGCAGGTCTCCGCCCGGGAAGATCTCGTCCATGATGAATTTCATGAACCGCAGTTTGGTCATGGTGATGGGCAGGCCCCGCTCCTCGAACTCTTCCTGGCTGGGCTGGATGATGGTGTGCAGCATCATCACGCCGTCGTCGGGCAGCGCCTCGTAGGCCATCTTGAAGAAGTCGGGATAGCGGTCGCGCCCGAAGTGCTCGAAGGCGCCGATGGACACGATGCGGTCCACCTTTTCGTCGAACTGCTCCCAGCCCTGCAGCAGCGCCCGCTTGCTGCGCGGGCTGGGATGCTGGTCCAGGCGCTGCTGCACGTGTGCCTGCTGGTTGCGGCTCAGGGTCAGGCCGACGACGTTGACGTCGTACTGTTCGAGCGCCCGGACGATGGTGGTGCCCCAGCCGCAGCCGATGTCGAGCAGCGTCTGGCCGGCTTGCAGCCCGAGTTTGCCGAGCGACAGGTCGACCTTCGCGAGCTGCGCCTCTTCCAGGGTCATGTCTTCGCGCTCGAAATACGCGCAGCTGTAGGTGCGAGTCGGGTCCAGGAAGAGCGCGAAGAATTCGTCGGACAGATCGTAGTGCGCCTGAACGTCGTCGAAATGCGGCTCTAGGCTCACGGGCTCGCTGCGGTTCTCAGGCACAAAACAACCTCTGATTGTGGTGGATTTTTGCGGCGTGCGATCAAGGGCGATCGACACACTGGTGCCCTAGTGTATCCGCACGGTGTATGCAGCCCTTCTGGAGCATTCCCGGCCGGTTGACTGGCCCGCCGCTATGGGACACCATGGCCGCGAACCGTAGCGGTGAGGGAGGTGGGGCGGCGCGATGGCTGACATCACCATGTTGATCCTCGCTGATCATGAGTGGTTCCGCGAACAGTTCGCTCAGCTGGATTACCTGCAGGCGCAGACACCGACTGACGAACGCGCGCTGGAGCGGGTGTGGCGTCCCCTCGCCGACAAGCTGGACGTGCACGCCTACATCGAAGAGAAGATCTTCTACCCGCAATTGCTGAAGCGGGGCACCGACGACGCCGAGGGCGAGACGCTCGACGCCATCGGGGACCACAACGACATTCGCGACGGGGTGCGCGACGCCAACGCGGCCCGGGCCGGCACCGAGCAGTGGTGGGCGGCCGTCGGCCGCACCCGGGAGGCCAACGACGAGCACATGGGCGAAGAGGAGCGCGAAGGGTTGTCCGACTTCCGTCGCGCCGCCCCCATCGGCCTCCGCGAAGCGCTCGGTCGGCAATACAGCGATTTCATGGCCGAACACCCCACGACCGAGGGATTACCGATCGTCGACCGCGACCCGCGACGCTACGTCGAGGAAATTGAGGCCACCACGCAGTCGACGCCCCAGGAGCAGTCGACACCCAAGGATTTCTCGCTTCGCATCGGCAGCCTGAAAGGTCAGTGAGTTCCCGCCGACCTTGCCGTGGCCGTTACGATCGGCCACCGGTCGATGGAGACGACAGAGCCGGTTGGGAGTTGTGATTTGTTCGGCCCGCGAGACTTCTGGGTACGCAATCCGTCGATGAATGCACGGGGCCGCCGGAGGAAATGGGCACGCAAGGACATCAGGGTCGCCGACCCGGCCATGCGCCAAACCATCATGGGGACCGCGATCGGCAACTTCATGGAGTGGTACGACTTCGGCGTCTACGGCTACATCGCCACCACCATCGCCCAGGTTTTCTATCCCGGTAAGAGCGTCAGCGGCGTCCACCTGATCGCCACGTTCGGCACGCTGGCCGCGGCGTTCGTGGTGCGCCCGCTCGGCGGGTTCATCTTCGGCCCGCTCGGCGACCGCATCGGACGACACCGGGTCCTTGTCGTCACCATTCTGATGATGACGGTGAGCACCACCGTGACCGGTTTGCTGCCCGGCTACAGCACCATCGGGATCTGGGCGCCGATCCTGCTGGTCATCGCCCGCATATTCCAGGGCTTATCGACCGGCGGCGAGTATGTCGGCGCGATGACCTATCTGGTTGAGCAGGCCCCCGACCACAAACGCGGCATGATGGTCGGGTTCTTGCCGATGGGCAATCTGGTCGGCTTCGTGCTCGCCGGGATGATGGTGACCGGGCTGCAGACCTGGCTCCCCGACGACGCCATGCTGGCCTACGGCTGGCGGATCCCCCTGCTGCTGGGCGCGCCCTTCGGCCTGTTCGCGCTGTTTCTGCGGTTGCGGCTCAAGGAGTCATCCGCCTACCAGAACGCGACGGAGGGGGCGCAGCACTCGGGCGGACGGAAACAACAGTTTCGGCGCACCGTCGTGGATCAGTGGCGGGGCCTATTGATCTGCGCGGCTCTGGTGCTGACCTCTCAGGTCGCCGACTTCATGTTGACCGGCTACCTGCCGACGTACCTCAAGCTGTTCGTGCGCGTCGGCCACACCGCCGGGCTGGTGATGATCGTGGTGACGTTGGCGATCCTGATGGTCACCGTGGTGCTCGTCGCCGCGTTGTCCGACCGCATCGGCGTCAAACCGATCATGTGGACGGGCTGCGCGCTGCTGGTGGTGGGTTCCATTCCAGCGTTTCTGCTCATCCGCTTCGGCGCCATCTACCCGGTGATCTTCATCGGGGTGCTGCTGATCGGGCTGATGGAGCTGTGCTTCGACAGCACGGCACCCGCGATGCTGCCCGCTCTCTTCCCCACCAACGTGCGCTACGGGTCGCTGGCCATCTCGTACAACATCTCGATATCGGCGGTGGGCGGCACGACGCCGCTGATCGCCCAGGCGCTGGTGTCGGGCACCGGCAACGTCATGGCACCCGCCTACATGCTGATCTTCGGCGGACTGGTGGGCGCCGTCACGCTGCTCTTCACGCCCGAGGTCGCCAGGAAGCCGCTGCCCGGGTCCGGCCCCGCGGTGGAAAGCGAGCGGGAGGCGCGCGAGCTGGCCGACGATGTCAGGTAGCCGCCGGACGGACCGAAAGGCGTAGAGGGCGAACGGCTTTCGCCGACCGCTCTCCGGCAATCGGCGATACAGCACGCTGCGACGTTTATTTCGCGCGTTTCGGCCTACTTCTATTGCATGAGAAGCGCATTTCACCACCGGTTGGACTCGCTCACCGAACAACTCGGGGCGATGTGCGCGATGGCCGGGGACTCGATCGGACAGGCCACCCAGGCGCTGCTGACGGTCGACCTGGTGCTGGCGGAACGGGTCATCGCGGGCCAGGGAGACCTCGTCGACGTCAATGCTCGCGTCGAGGAGACCGCGTTCGCCCTGCTGGCATTGCAGGCACCGGTGGCCACCGATTTGCGTGCCGTGGTCAGTGGCATTCGGATCGCCGCGGACGCCCAGCGGATGGGGGCGCTGGCCGTGCACGTGGCCGAGATCGCCCGCATGCGCCATCCCCGCAATGCCGTGCCGGAGGACGTGCGCCGACACGTCGCCGAGATGGGTGCGGTGGCCGAGCAGTTGGCGGGCGGCGCCCGAGAAGTGTTGCTGGCCCAAGACCCTCGTCGAGCGGCACAGATTCGTCGCGACGACGACGCGATGGACGAACTGCACCACCAATTGCTGGCGGTGCTGATGGATCCCGGATGGCCGCACGGTGTCGCCGCCGCGGTGGACGTCACCCTGTTGGGGCGCTTCTACGAGAGATTCGCCGACCACGCGGTTCAGATTGCTCGGCGGGTCATCTTCCAGGCCACCGGGTACTAGGCGAAAGCGGCTGCAGCTTAACGGGTTTCGGTGGCCTGTGTGAGAAGCCCCGGCTTGGGTATATAAGCGATGTGCTTCCTCGTCATCTTCGTCCCATCTCCCCCGTCGGCTCCACACCCGGGCCGGCGCGCTGATGGCGAATCCGAAGCCGGTTCCCGATGACCTGCGTCGGTTGGCCGCGGCCCACGGGGTGGCCACTTCCTACCGCAACGAGCGGCGCGAACCCGTCGAGGTCGACGCCGACGTCGTGATCCGGGTGCTCGGCCTGCTCGACGTCGACGCCGGCAGCGAGGCCGACCGTCGCCGCGAGTTGGCCAAGCTGGCCGAGCGCGACCGCGCCGGCGCCCTGCCACCGACGGTTTCCGCGCGCCTGGACGGGCGGCCCCGGCCGCTGCCCGGAGCGGCCGTCTTGGTGAGCGAGGACGGCGACCGCACCGAGCTGCGCGACGAGCTGCCCGGCGACCTCACACCGGGCTGGTATCGGCTGCAGCTGCGCGACGGGCAGGAGGCCACCCTGGTCGCGGCACCACCCCAGGTGCCCGCCGCCCCGGCCACCTGGGGCTGGATGCTGCAGCTCTACGCCCTCCGGTCGGCCCGCTCCTGGGGTATCGGTGACCTGGGCGACCTGCGGGAGTTCATGAACTGGACCGTCGCCGAGCACGGTGCCGGCGCGGTGCTGCTCAACCCGCTCAGCGCCCCCGGGCCGACGCATCCGGTGCAGCCGTCGCCCTACACCCCCTCCAGCCGGCGGTTCGCCAACCCGCTGGCGCTGCGCGTGGAGGACCTGGACGCCTACCGCCGGGCCGACCCGGACACCCGCGCCGAGGTGGATGCGCTGCGGGTGTCCGCAACGACCGAACGGATCGACCACGACCTCGTGTGGGCGGCCAAGCGGTCGGCGCTGGAACTGCTCTGGCGCGCCGAGGGCCGGCCCAGTCCGCTGGACGAATCGGCCGCCGGCACCGGCCTGCGCGACTGGGCCACGTACTGCGCGCTGGCCGAGCGGCACGGTGGCCGGTGGAGCCGCTGGCCGGAGCCGCTGCGTGACGTCGCCGGGCCGGCCGTCGCGGCGGCGCGGCGAGAGCTGGCGCCCCGGGTGGCGTTCCACGCCTGGGTGCAGCAGCGCTGCGGCGAGCAGCTGGTCGCCGTGCGCGACACCGCGCGAAGCGCCGGGATGACCCTGGGGGTGTTGCACGACCTCCCCGTCGGAGTCGACGCCGAGGGCGCGGACGCGTGGGCGCTTGCCGATGTGCTCGCCACCGGGGTGAGTGTCGGGGCGCCCCCCGACAACTTCACTCCCCGCGGGCAGGACTGGGGGCTGCCGCCGTGGCGCCCCGACCGCCTGGCCGCCACCGGCTACGCCGCCCTGCGCGACATGCTGCGCGCCGTCGTGACCTACGCCGACGGTCTGCGGATCGACCATGTCGCCGGCCTGTGGCGGTTGTGGTGGATTCCGCCGGGCGACGGCCCGGATCGCGGCACCTACGTGCACTATGACGCCGACGTCATGCTCGCCGTCCTCGCGCTCGAGGCGCACCGGGCCGGCGCCACCGTCGTCGGGGAGGACCTCGGCACCGTCGAACCGGAGGTGACGGAGGCGCTGGCCGACAACGGGATGCTGGGGTGCGCGGTGTCCTGGTTCACCCGCGACGAGTCCGCCCCGGGGGAACCGCTGCTGAGGCCGGCGCAATGGCCGTCGCGGGCCGCCGCCAGCCTGTCCACCCACGACCTGCCCACGGCCGCGGGCTTCCTGCGTGCCGAGCATGTGCGCGCCCGCGCCGACCTCGGGCTGCTCGACGACGTGGCGGGCGAGCAGTCGGTGGCCGACAAGGAGCGGGCGGAGTGGCTGGAGCTGCTGCGGTCCGAGGGGCTGCTGACCGGTCCAGATCCGGACGAGGCGGCGATCATCACCGCGATGCACCGGTTGCTGGCGGCGACGCCGAGCCGCCTGAAGTTGATTTCGCCCTACGACGTGTTGGCCGAACCCCGGCAGCCCAATCTGCCGGGCACGATCGACGAGTACCCGAACTGGCGGCTCCCGCTCCCGGAGACGCTGGAGGAGCTACGGGTCGACCCGAGGGTCGCCGAGATCACCGCCGCCTTCCGCGAGTCGCCGTAACGGATTCTCACTCGTGCCGCAGCACCAGCAGCTCGCTGGTCAGCGTCCCCTTGTCGAGCAACCGCCCGATCTGCGCACTCTGGCGTTCGGCCAATTGCCAGGCCTCCGTGTGCCCGTGCCGGTCGCTCAGGGCGTCCGTCACGGCGTCGACCCGCTCGTTCCACGCGTCGGAGATCGGCGGCAGGTCGGTGGTGCCGAGCCGTTCCTCGACGTGCAGCGACGCGCGCCGGACCAGCTCGACTAGCCCGCCGAGCGTCGGGAAATGGTTGCCGTCCAACGTCTCGTTCGCTTCGTTCCCGTGGGATAGAAAGACGAGCAGACCGATCCGGCCGCCCGGCCGGACGACGCGGCGCAGCTCCTCGAGCACCGCGAGGTGATCCGGTGTCGTGCTCAACACGCCAAGTGCCCACGCGGCGTCGAAGCTCGAGTCCGCCACCGGTAGGGCCGACCCCACCGCGCACGCCACCGGGAAGCCGAACAACTTCTTCGCCGCGCGGCATGCACCCGTCTCCGGCTCGACGAGTACCGGCCGCACCGAGCGCTCTCGGGCCGCGTAGGCCGCGGGGCCCCCGACGCCCGCCCCGGAGTCCAGCAACGTGGCACCGGGCGCCAGGGCCATCTCCGCTATCAACCAGTCGAGGGCGGCCGGACTGCCGCTGCCCCGGCAACCGGCGGGCACGTAATAGTCCGGCCCGAGGTCGGCCGCCACTTGCGCCGTCCACTCGGCGACGGTGTCGAACTCTGCCTCCATCGCTTCTGTCACGACGACGCCCCCACCCTTATTCGACGACCGACCTCCGCCTTGATTTCCGCCCCCGCGCGCCCGCCCGACGCGGACGCCAGACCCGACACGTTGACTCCGTCGACGCCTTCGATCGAGAGCAGCGCGCGGGCCTCGGCCACCGCCGCCGCGATCCCCGCGGCCACCGGATCCGGCGCGCCCAATACCCGCTCCGTCACCGCCTGATCGAGTTTCAGGCCGGGCAAGCCCTCTAGCACCGCCGCGGAGGCGTTGTCGGTGAACACTGCGACCGCCGCGATCACCGGGATCGCCAGACCCACGGCCCGCGCCATGGTCATGAAGTCGGCGACGATCTCCGGACGGGGCACGTGGTTGAGGACCGCCAGGCTCGCTCCTGCCCGTTGTTTCTCGACCAACCGGGCGGGCCGGGCGTGTACGGGCGGGGCGGTAGGCGTTTCGGGCACCGCGGCGACCACGCCCGTCGAAGCGGCCAGCGAGGCCAGGCGGGGACCGTCGAGGTCGAAGGTCTGCGTGACGTCCGGACGCACGTCATAGCCGCGCCCGTCGCCCGTCACGCACAACACCGTCTCCACGTTGATGCTGCGCAACCCCCGTAGTTCCTGCTCGAGCAGCACGCGGTTGCGGTCTCGGCACGACAGCGTGATCCACGGCGTCACGCCGGCGTCGAGCAGCAGTGACCCCATGAGCGTCGGCGGGAAATCGGGCTTGTTCTGATGCTCCCCGACGAGGACGGCATCGCATCCGGGCGCCAGCGCGGCCGCGGTCGCCGCGACGTCGCGGCGATCGAACGGGGAGCAACTGAAGTCGGTGAGCACCAACGGCGCACGAGCGGGACGCGCCGCGGGTTGAGGGCCTGACCACGCCACCACGTCGTCGAACGCGCACGCACCCGGCCGCATCTCGCATTGGCCGTCGGGTCGCACCCCGCCGCACGGTCCGAACTCCATCCGTTTCGGACACTCCAAACCCGCCGACATTCAACTCCCCGTGCGCCAGTGTTCGCATCCATGTACCCAAACGACGGCGCCCGCAAGCCCTTCGGCCCGGGACCGGATTCGGAATCGCCTTTCGGGATTAGCAAACGCTCACCGCGGCTACTAGGAGATGGGCGTGTACCGCGCGGACGGTGCAGCGAAATGAACGGGGTTGACCATGGAACCGATATCGCCGACGGATGCGCTGTTCCTCATCGGGGAGTCCCGCGAGCACCCGATGCACGTGGGATCGCTTCAGCTTTTCGAGCCGCCCGAGGACGCCGGGCCCCATTTCGTGCGTGAGGCCTATCAGGCCATGCTCGAATGCACTGACGTGCAGCCACTGTTCCGCAAGCACCCCGCCTTCTTCGGCGGACTGACCAACCTCGCGTGGTCGTTCGACAACGACGTCGAGCTCGACTATCACCTGCGCCGCTCGGCGCTCCCGGAACCGGGGCGGGTCCGCGATCTGCTGGAGCTGGCGTCCCGGCTGCACGGCAGCCTGCTCGACCGTCACCGCCCGATGTGGGAAGCCCACCTCGTCGAGGGGCTCCAGGACGGCCGGTACGCCGTGTACACGAAGTACCACCACTCCCTGATGGACGGCGTATCCGCGATGCGGCTGGTGCAGCGCGCGTTCACCCCCGACCCGCACGACGACGAGGTGCGCGTCCCGTGGACCCTGGGGCCGCGCAAACGCAGCAAGGGTCAGAAAACCCAGTCGCTGCTCGAGCGTGCCGGCCGCACGGCGGGGTCGGCGCTCGCCTTGGCGCCATCCACGCTGAAGCTGGCCCGGGCGGCGCTGCTCGAACAGCAACTGACCCTGCCGTTCCGGGCGCCGCGCAGCATGTTCAACGTCCGGATCGGCGGTGCCCGGCGGGTGGCCGCGCAGTCCTGGTCGCTGGACCGGATCAAGGCGATCAAGTCGGCGGCCGGGGTGACGGTCAACGACGTCGTGCTCGCCATGTGCTCCGGGGCGCTGCGGGCCTACTTGCTGGACCAGGATGCCCTGCCCGACGCGCCGCTGACCGCGATGGTGCCGGTCAATCTGCGCAAGACCGACGACGACCGCGGCGGCAACCTGGTCGGAACGTTCCTGTGCAACCTCGCGACCGACCTCGATGACGCGGGGCGGCGCCTGGAGATCGTCAGCACGTCGATCCGCGACACCAAAGAGGTATTCCAGCAACTGCCACCGGTCCAGCAACTGGCCCTGTCGGCGTTCAATATCGGCGGCCTGTTCTTCGGGCTGATCCCCGGGTACCTGTCGGCGGCCTCACCGCCCTTCAACATCGTCATCTCCAACGTCTCGGCCGGTCCCTCCGAGCCGCTGTACTGGCGTGGCGCCCGGTTGGACGGCAACTATCCGCTGTCCATCCCGCTCGACGGGCAGGCGGTCAACATCACGGTCACCAACAACGCCGACAACCTCGACTTCGGTCTGGTGGGTTGCCGCCGCAGCGTCCCGCACCTTCAGCGGCTGCTGGGCCACTTGGAGACCTCGTTGAAGGACCTCGAGCGCGCCGTCGGCGTGTGAGCTAGGGCCTGGTGGAGTAGTCCAGGTACACCGTCGTGCCGTTCGGCCGGGCGTTGATGGTGCAGTGGTCGGCGAGCGCATGCATCAGCATCAGGCCGCGGGATCGCCGCGGATCGTTGAGCCGCTGCGGGGAGGGGTGCTGCCAGGATCCACGATCGCTGACACAAACGCTGATCGATTGGGCGGCAGGATCGTAGCTGGCCTGCAGTTTCATGGTGCCGACCGTGTTCTGGGCGCGGTATGCGTGCTCGACGCAGTTGGCCAGCGCCTCGTTGACGCCCAGAATGATGTCGTCGCGCACCTCGGCCGGGGCCTCGGTCACTTCCTGGAGCCACCGGCGCAGGGCACGGCGCATTCCCGCCGCCGTGACCGCGTCGGCGGAGCCGGCGCAGGTCAATCGCGCGGGCGTCACGACCCTGGGTGGAAGTAGTGAGGTCATGCTAAGGGCATACCCAAGTGCGGGTGGGGTGCTAAACCCGTTCGCGTCTCGCTTTGGCCACAGGCGGGTACACGTTCGGAATCGGGTTGCCGTACAACGACATACAGAGGGATCCTATGGAATTCCGTGCCTTCATCGAACCGCAACAGGGCGCCGGTTACGCCGATCAGGTCGCCGTAGCCCAAACCGCTGAGCAGCTGGGCTTCGCGGCGTTTTTTCGGTCCGACCACTACCTGGCGATGAGCGGCGACGGACTGCCGGGTCCCACCGACTCGTGGGTGACCCTGGGCGCGATCGCGAGGGAGACGTCAAGCATCCGGCTGGGCACCCTGGTGACCTCCGCAACGTTCCGCTATCCGGGTCCGCTGGCCGTCGCGGTGGCGCAGGTGGACGACATGAGCGCGGGGCGCGTCGAATTCGGCCTGGGCAGCGGTTGGTTCGAGAAGGAGCACCAGGCATACGGGATTCCCTTTCCCCCGCTGCGGGAGAGGTTCGACCGGCTCAGTGAACAGCTCGCCATTGTCACCGGGCTGTGGACGACGAAACCTGGAGAGACCTTCGACTACGCCGGCGACTACTACACCATCACCGGGTCGCCGGCCCTGCCCAAACCGACGCAGCACCCGCATCCACCGATTGTGATCGGCGGTCTCGGTGCCAACCGCACCCCGCAACTGGCGGCGAAGTACGCGGCCGAGTTCAACATCCCGTTCGCGCCGATAGACGTGGCCGAGAAGCAATTTCAGCGGGTAGCGGACGCCGTCGCCGAGGCGGGCAGACCGGCCGGCTCGATGGTCTACTCGAGCGCGTTCGTGCTCTGCGCCGGCCGTCACGACCGTGAGGTGGCCCGCCGCGCCGCCGCGATCGGCCGCGACCTCGACGAGCTGCGCTCGAACAGCCCGCTGGTCGGCACTCCCGCGGAAATCGTGGACAACTTGGGCGCGTGGAAACTCCTCGGCGTGCAACGCGTCTACACCCAGCTGCTGGACCTAACCGATTTGGCGCACCTTGAACTGCTGGCGAGTGAGGTTATGCCGCAACTGCTTTGAGGATCAAAGCGACTCGGCGTCTGCGCGTTCCTCCTCGAGCCGATCCTTGCTGCGCAGCAGCCGCAGCAAGGTCACGAACAGCAGCCCGCCGATCATGTTGCCCACCACGGTGTAGCCGAACCAGCCCAGCCAAGTCAGGTAACCGAAGGGCGCGTTCCCGGTGACCAGCGCGCCGAAGATCAGCAGCGAATCAAGAATCGAGTGGAACAACCGCAGCCCGGCGAGCAGGAACGCGGCGGCGACGGCCGCGGCGATCTTGGCCGGCACGGAATCGGTGCCGTGCTGCATCCGGGTCATCAACGTGATGACCATGCCGCCGAGGATCGCCAGGACCATGCTCTGCGCCGACACCGGCGCGGTGGCGAAATGGGTGCCGGACTCGATGGTCTGGGCGTGCAGCTCGGGGAAACCGGTCATGATCAGCCACATGATCACCCAACCGCCGACGAGGTTGGCGAGCATGGTGCCGCCCCACAGCTTGGCCAGCTGCCCGAAGCTGGCGCGTTTGGCGGCCACGGTCACGACGGGAATGATGAAGCCCTCGGTGAACAGCTCGCTGCGGCCCAGAAGCAGGGCCAGGAAGCCGATCGAGAAAGCCAATCCGGCCAACAGTGGCCGGTGTGTCGCGTCCAGCACCGACAGGTAGGCGAGCACTCCGATCCCCACCTCGGTCCCGCCGAAAAAGCCGGTGACCAACACGCCGCGCCAGGTGCGGTGCAGACGCTGGGTGCCCTCGCTGAGCATCCTGCTGAAGGCATCCTCAAGCTCGTCCTCGATGGGACTGTCGGTGTCTCCGAGCTGGCGTTGGGTCGTGTCACTCATGGTGGATGGCCTAGTACCCGTTAATCGGGTGCCGGACCATCTGGTGTGAGGCATCTGACAGAGGCGCACCCCCGCTGTCACTTGCGCGGTCGCAGCACCGGTGTCACCAGCTCACCGGTGTCGAGGTAAGTCTCCAGGTTGCGGATCGCCAGCAGCGCCATCGCCCTGCGAGTCCTTGCGGTGGCGCTGCCGATGTGTGGGAAGAGCACCACGTTGTCCATGTCGAACAGCTCGGCCGGCACGTGGGGTTCGTCGACGAAGACGTCCAGCCCCGCGCCGGCCAGGGCACCGCCGGCCAGCAACTCCACCAGCGCGTCCTGGTCGACGACGCTGCCGCGCGCGATGTTGACGAGGTAACCCTCGGGCCCCAACGCTTCGAGGACGCTTCGGTCGACCAGATGGCGCGCGTTGGGGTCGCCCGTGGTGGCCACGACGAGGACGTCGACCGATTCGGCCAGCTGAAAGGGTGAGTCGGCATAGCGGTACGGCGATCCGTCGATGCGATGGCGGTTGTGATAGGCGATGGCGCAGTCGAATCCGGCCAGCCTGGCCGCTATGGCCGAACCGATGCGGCCCAGGCCCAAGATCCCGACCTGCAGGCCGCTGACGTCGCGGGCGTAGGGGAATGGGCCGTCGCGCACCCAGCTGCCCGCCCGCACGTAGCGGTCGGCGGCCCCGAAACGGCGCAGCGTCATCAGGATCAGGCCCAGGGCGGTGTCGGCCACGGTGTCCGACAGCACGTCGGGGGTGTTGCTGACGCCGATGCCGCGACGCCGCGCCGCCGGCAGGTCGATCAGGTCTACCCCGGCGCCGTTGTTGACGATCGCCTCCAGGTGGGGCAGCGCCGCGATCGTGTGGGCGTCGACGCCGGGCGACCCCGACGTGAGCACCACCCGAACGTCGGCCGCGTGCTCGGCCAGGAAATCGGCTCGCCCCGGGCCGTCGGGGAGCTTCGGAATCTCGTAGCGCGCGGTCAGCTCGGCTTCGAACGTCGGCTCGAAGTCACCGATCCGCAGCGCGTCCCTGATCTTTTTCGTTGTCACCCGACCATCATCGGGTCTCGGCGAAATATTCGGGCGGCACCCTTCGTTGAAGGACCCGACGGTGTCGGACATTCCCCCGGGTACCACCTCAAAACCGTCGCTTCGAGCGACCACTTGCCGAGAGGCGCGAAGACGGCACCGTCCCAGACTTTTTCATCGCGCGCGGGAAGCAATTCCGCTGCGGCTTGGTTGCACCGCCAATGCGCATAGGAGTTGTGTTCCCGCAAACCGAGCTCGGCGGAGACCCCGCGGTCGTGCGCGCGTACGGCGAGGGCGTCGAAGGACTCGGATTCACCCACATCCTCGCCTACGACCACGTGGTGGGCGCCGACCCGAACGTGCACCAGGGGTGGGACGGCCCCTACGACATCGACTCGACATTTCATGAGCCGTTCGTCATGTTCGGCTACCTGGCCGCGATCACGTCGCTCGAGCTCGTCACCGGCGTCATCATCCTGCCGCAGCGACAGACGGCGCTGGTGGCCAAGCAGGCCGCCGAGGTGGATCTGCTCACCGGCGGCCGGTTCCGGCTCGGCGTCGGATTGGGCTGGAACGCGGTCGAATACGAGGCGCTGGGCGAGAAGTTCACCAATCGCGGCAAGCGCTCCGAGGAGCAGCTCGAGCTGTTGCGCCGGTTGTGGACCGAACGATCGGTCACGTTCGACGGGCAGTACCACACGGTGACCGCGGCGGGGCTGGCCCCGTTGCCCACCCAGCGCCCGATTCCCGTGTGGATCGGCGCGGCCTCCGACCGGGGACTGGAACGTGCGGGCCGGCTTGCGGATGGCTGGTTCCCGATGACGGCTCCCGGCCGCGGGCTCGACCACGCGAGAGAACAGGTGCGGCGCGCGGCCGCGGCCGCCGGCCGCGACGCGGAAAGCCTTGGCATGGAAGGTCGCGTGAGCTGGACCGGCGACCGCGAAAAGACCGCCGCCGACATCGCGGCCTGGCGGGCCGCGGGCGCCACTCACTTGTCGGTCAACACGATGAACGCCGGGCTGGCGACCGTCGATGATCACCTTGCCGTGCTGAAGCGGATCGCCGCCGACCTGACGTAGCGGAACCCTACGGCCTACGCGTCCTGAGCGTGGCGACGGAGCTAGCCAGTGTCCGCTTCGACCAAGCTGAGGTGAACCGCGCGACGGTTGGCCTTGGACGGCTTACGCACGCCCCCATAGGATTCCATCGGTCCGCTGTCAACCGTCACCGCTCCCCCCGTGGCACAGTGCCGACGCTGCCAGTCGCTGATGGCTTGGTGGGCAGCGTGATCGAGGTAGTTGGCCGTCAGGTGGACGGTGACCCTGGTGCGTTCGGGGATCGTCGCGAGAACACCCGTCAGCCGGGGCAGGGCCAGGAACGTGCACGCCCCTTCGATGAACACATGCCATTCGTCGCCCACATGCCTGGCCTCCACCCTGGCCCGAACCACCCGCCATCCGGTCACCACGATCGCCACGGCCAGCCCGATCATGACGCCGTGCAACAGGTTCAGGAAAACGACACCGGCAATGGTCACCAGATAGACCATGAGATCGCCGTTGCGCAAGGCTGTCTCGATGTGAGCAGGCTTGAGCAGCTCGATACCGATGACGATGAGCAAGCCGGCGAGCGCCGCGGTCGGGATCTGTTCGACCAATCCCGCGAACGGGACGGCAAACAGCAGAATCCAGACCCCGTGCATGATCGTCGAGGCGCGGGTTTTGGCTCCAGCGTTGACATTAGCCGCGCTGCGCACGATCACGCCGGCGATGGGAAGCCCGCCGATTGCGCCGGACGCCATGTTGGCCGCGCCCTGTCCGATCAGCTCGCGGTTGAAATCGGTGCGCTGCCCAGTGTGCATGCGGTCGATCGAGACCGCGGTCAGCAGGCTCTGAACGCTGGTGATCAGCGTGACAGTGATCACCGCGATCACGACGGCTCCCCAATTCCCATCCGGGAGTTGCGGCAGCTGCAGCGCCTCCAGCACCGAGCCTTCCAACCTGATGCGGGATACGTTGAACGGCAACGTGACCGACATGATCGTAACGACGACGATGGCGACCAGTGGGCCAGGGATCTTGGCCAATCGCGCCGGCGCCCGCCGCCAGGCGATCAGAATGGCGATGACGAGCAGGCCCAGCACGAGCCCCGGCAGGTGCGCGCCGACGATCTGCGCAGGCAGGCCGACGACGTTTGTCCAGGCCGAGCTCTGCGATTCGCCGCCCAGCAATACGTGCACCTGCTGCAGCGCGATGGTGATTCCGATGCCGGCCAGCATGGCGTGCACGACAACCGGTGAGATCGCCAAGGCGGCGCGCGCAATCCGGCTGATTCCAGCATGACCTGCAGTCCTCCCGCGATCACCGTGATCAAACAGGTTACCGCCCAGCCAAACTGGGAGACCAGGTCGGCGACGACCACCGTGAGCCCAGCGGCCGGACCACTGACCTGCAACGGTGATCCGCCGATACACCCGGCGACGATCCCGCCGACGATCGCCGCTATCAAGCCGGATAGTACTGGCGCGTCCGAGGCGATCGCGATCCCGAGTGACAACGGAAGCGCCACCAGGAAAACCACTAACGAGGCCGGCAAGTCGTATTGCATGGCCGCACGCCACCGGTCAGCTCGAGTTGGTTGACCTGTTTCGGAGTCTTGTCGACCCGCCGTCCCGGCGTGTTGCATCGGCCCTCCCTGGAGATGTGCATGAGGAAGCGCGCCGGATATCAGCCCGTGATGCGCCCGGATCGTTGCGATGTAAAGCCCTGTGGCACTGGCAATTTCTGATCTCCACAAACGTCGTTGTTGTGCCAGGCGTGTGCGGCCTTATGCATATCGAACGTATGGGGCAGTCAAGCGGGTCGCAACCTGACGGCCCGCCCGCATATCGAATGCAAATCTTTTGCCGTGGGCGGCGGCGAAATATCCGGCGGCGCTATTTACCGAAACAGGTTGACGCGCGGTTCATTACTCCAGCACGAAGACCGGTATCTGCCTCGTCGTCTTGGTCTGATATTCCGCGTAGGGCGGATAGGCTTCGACGGCCCGCTTCCACCACTGCTCGCGCTCCAACCCCGCGAGCTCGCGTGCCCTCAGCGCGACGGCCCTCTCGCCATCCTGCAACGTGACCTCGGGATTGGCTTTCAGATTGAAATACCACGACGGATGCGCGGGGGCGCCGCCTTTCGACGCGACCATCGCGTAACGACCCTCGCTCTCGACGCGCATCATTGGCACGTAACGCTTTTTGCCGGACTTCGCCCCGGTGACCGTCACCAGGACGACGGGCCGATCGAGAATCTCGACCCCATCGGTCGTGCCCTGTTTCAAGATTTGCTCGGTCTGCTCGCGTACCCAGTCCCTCGGGCTCAATTCGATGTCGTCGGCCATACCTGATCTCAACACGTCGTCGCGCCTTCGTCACCCCCGGGCGCATCGGCGAATGGTCGGTCCAGGAAGCGTAGAGTGGGCTTAGTCGCTTAAATGAGCTAACTAATAGCGGAGAGGAGACGGGTAGTGGCCCGCACCGAGAACGACACGTGGGATTTGGCCTCCAGCGTCGGAGCGACCGCGACGGCGGTCGCCGCGCAACGGGCGATCGCCTCGCAGGGGCCGGACCCCCTGCTGAACGACCCCTTCGCCGATCCCCTGGTTCGCGCCGTAGGCAGCGACGTCTTCGTCAAGCTCATCGATCACGAGGTCGACCGGTCCGACGATCCCCTGCTGAACCGCCGGGCCGTGAACGAACAGATTACGGTGCGCACCCGCTACTTCGACGACTTCTTCACGCAGGCAACCGAATCCGGTATTCGGCAGGCGGTGATTCTGGCGTCCGGACTGGACACCAGGGCCTATCGGCTGGCCTGGCCGGCGGGAACAATTGTCTACGAGATCGACCAGCCCGAGGTGATCGAGTTCAAGACGCGGGTACTGGCCGAGCTGGGTGCCGAACCCACCGCTGAGCGCCGCACGGTGGCGATCGACCTGCGCGAGGACTGGCCGGCCGCGCTGGTCGAGGCCGGACTCGACGCGACGGCGCCGACGGCCTGGAGCGCCGAAGGCCTGCTGGTCTACCTACCGCCCGAGGCGCAGGACCGCTTGTTCGACAACATCGTCGCCTTGTCGGCGACGGGCAGCCGGATCGCCACCGAGCACATGGATCTGCGCAACATTCCGTCGGACTGGGCGCAGAAGCTGACCGAACGGTCGCAGCGTCTCGGCTCCAAGATCAACCTGGCCGAACTCTTCTACACCGGCGACCGCAACACCGCGGCCGAGTACCTGGCCGGGCATGGCTGGCGCGTCGACATCCGGACAACCGACCAGGCCTTCGCCGCCCATGGGTTCCAGGTGCCCGATGACGAGCTGGCTTCGTTCGGCGAAGACTCCGGTTACCTGACGGCGACCCTCGGGTAAGTCCGGATTGGCACGCATCAGGGTCGTTGACATATATCAGTCTCGTTGATATAAAGGTCGTATGTCTCAGCCGACTCAAGATATGTTCGAATCCGCCTACCGGGGCGAGGCCCCCGAGATGGGTGAAGGCAATCGGCCGCCGTGGAGCATCGGCGAGCCGCAACCGGAGATCGCGGCCCTCATCGAGGCCGGCAAGTTCCATGGCGACGTGCTCGATGCGGGGTGCGGGGAGGCGGCGGTGTCGTTGTTCCTCGCCGAGCGCGGATTCACCACGGTGGGCCTGGACCAGTCACCCACCGCCATCAAACTGGCACGCGAGAAGGCCGCCAGGCGCGGCCTGGCCAATGCCACGTTCGACGTCGCCGACATCAGTGCTTTCGGCGGTTACGACGGACGCTTCGGCACCATCGTCGACAGCACCCTTTTTCACTCGATGCCCGTCGAGTTGCGCGAGGGCTATCAGCAGTCCATTGTGCGTGCCGCCGCACCGGGCGCCTCCTATTTCGTGCTCGTCTTCGACCGCGCGGGCATGCCGGCCGACGGCCCGGTCAACGCGGTCACCGAGGACGAGCTACGGGACGTGGTCTCCAAGTACTGGGTGGTTGACGACATCCGGCCGGCCCGGATTCACGCCAACGTGCCCGACAGCTTCCTGGAAGGCTTCCAGGCCTTCGGGGGTGCAAACATCCGCGACGAGGGCAACGGCCGCAAGTCGATGGGGGCCTGGCTGCTGTCCGCGCACCTCGGCTAGCCGGCCACGGACATCCGACAGGTTTCGGTGCGTGGGATTCGGGAGACCCTGACTGGAGCACGCAGACGCTCAGAGGAGATCCCCCGTGGACCAGCAAGTCAATTTCGACCCACCACCCGCCCCCGAGGACGCCAGGCAGGCGACCGAGGAACAGCGCAAGTTGCAGGAGCAACTGGATCACCAGGACGATGACCCGGACGCCCCGGGATTGCACCAGTCCCGGCGTGACCTGCCTGACGAGAGCACACGGTAGGTGGTTTTGCCAGGGGACCGGGCTGTCGCGCCGGCGCGATCATCGCCATCTGTTCTCCGTGGGAGATCACGGATCACGCAGGTGGTCAGCCATTGGATGATCAGTAACGACTTCGGTGCGCCGCCGGTCGTGTGCGAGTGCCATCGTGGCCAGCCATGTCAGTGTGAGGCCGCTTAAGGCTGCCGTGGGGATTGCCCACGCGCGCCGGATCGTCAGCGCGTCATCACATCGTGCAACGTAATTCGAGCGCGAGGCGCCGGTTGATCGGACCACATGATCTGGTCCGCTGTCGGCACTCGACGCTTGGGTCAGGTCGGTGGTGAATCCGCTGCCGCACTTGACTTGCCAGCCGTACTGGTCGTACGCGTCGATGAAGACCGGAAAGCGCAGCGCGAAAAGTCCTGCGGCCAAGGCCACTATGGCCACCGAGAAAACCAGGGGCCCGCGTCTAGTCATGTCGATTCTTACGTCATGCAGACGTTGGCAAACAGCAGCACGGGCCAGGACACGATTGAGCCGAGAAAGGACACCACCAAATCGATCCCGTGCATGTCACGTAGATGGCTCGTATGGGTGGACGACCAGATCACGCCCACGATCAGATACGGCGTGCCCAGCAGGACGGCCAGGCCCAGTAGCTCGGCGATCGTCAACTGGTAGTCCAGTAGTTGGCGAAGCCTGTGCAGCATCGGCGTGCCTTTCGCGCGGCAACCTCCCCCGGGCGCGTCGGCGCAAGAGCAAGGTGGAGAGTCCGTGATGCCCGGTACGGATGGCGACTATGTTAATCATGATTCGAGATATTGGGTAGCGTTCGTTGCCATGGAGCCATTCATCCGGTCGAGAGGTTTTCCTGAGCGGCATGGTGTTAGGGACAGCCTGGCGTGCCGTCACGCTTTAGTGACGCCAGAACAAGTGCAGCGTCATTCCGACCTGAAGTCGGCGTGCATCCCCGTGGACTCAGCGGCGTTGCGTCCCGCCCCTAGCGGCCTTGCGGGGAGTTGTGTCAGATTCGCCAAGCAACGTGATTTCCATCAGGCGGCGCACCGTCATGCGTGCGGGCTCGCTCGGGCCGGGCATCACGAGCTGGCCGATGTCGACGGCGAGTGCGAGCGCAGCGTGTACGGCGTATCGAGCGCGGCCGAGCGTTAGGTCGGGTCGCGCCGCTACGGCCAGCCGGGCCCAGGACTCGACGGTGGAGCGGTTGATGTTGTAGAGGAGTACCGCGTCCGTGTCGGGCAGGTTGTTGCGCTCCGTGTAGTAGACACGGGCCAATTCTGGGTTGGCGAACGAACGCGTGACGAAGGCATCGATCAGCTGCGTGAGCGAGTGCTCCGGATCACCGCCTGCGGCCAAAATAGTGGACAGGTCACCGGAGACTTGGTCGGCGCCGCGCCGGTATGCGACTGCCAGTATCGCGGCCTTGCTTGGAAAGTACTGGTAGATGCTCGCTACCGGTATGCCCACAGCCGTGGCGATGTCCTCCATACCGGTTTCGCGGAACCCCCGTTCGTTGAACAACCGGATCGATTCGTGCAACAGCAATTCGTAGCTACCGACCGCGCTCGTAATCGTCGCTGCCCGTTGGGATTTCGGCCTGCTAGCCGGTGGCACCGGCACGTCGGACCTCATCACGGCGGCCGCGATGTCGGCCAACGTCGCCCGAATCTCGCCGTCGCCCAGCCGGGAACGATGGTCGGTGATGCTGCCGACGACACTCAGCGCCGCCACCGAGAGCACCCAACGCTCCCGTGATTGCAGTTTGGGCCGGAGGCTGATCAACGGCCGCTGCAGACGCCGGTTGACCAGCTTGACCTGCTCGGACAACACTCTCTGGTCTTCGGCGTGCAGGTAGCGACCTTCCCACCGGTAAAGTCCCCCCGCGGTGCGGTTCACAATCGCGGTGTCGATCAGCGATCCGATCAGTGCACGTAGCGTCTCCCCAGGATCGGCGTCGTCGGGCAGGTGATCGGCGAACTCCGTGGCGTCCACGAGCCGCTGCCCGAGTTCAAGGACCGCGGAGCGGAACAGGTCGTATTTGCCGTGCGAGTGCCGGTAGAGCGCCGCCGCCGAGACCCCGACGCGAGCGGCGATGTTTTCCATGCTGACCGCGTGGTAGCCGAGCTCGCTGAAAGCGTCTGAGGCGGCCCGGGCGATCTGCGCCTTGCGGTCTTTGGGGCGGCGCTTTACCGGCTTTGCGGAGGAACGGCTGGCCGGCGTCATAGAGATCACCGTAGCCGCAGTGTGCGGGGCC
>NZ_LZKF01000140.1:0-10925 GCF_001672665.1 Mycobacterium sp. E2238
CGACGGCGAGGTCCTCATCACCGATGGGCCATACGTGGAGGGCGCCGAAATCGCCACGGGCGTATACCTGCTCGCCGTCGCGCACCCGCACAGTGGTGGCGGTGGACCGGTCGTGCAACGCGGCGCCGCCGAGGATGTGATCACCCGCGGCCGCATGGAGCTCGGCGTGGCGTGCCGCGACGGCCTCCCACTCCGGGGTGCCCGGCGTATGGGCCGATGCCGGGGGTTCCAGCAGCAGCGCCAACCAGTCGTTTCCCGTGAGCTTGCGGGACGGTTCGATCGCGTGGACCACCGGCCAGACTTCCACCGCTCCGAACTGGGCGACCGGGACGTCGCGCGCCAGCGCCAGCGCCTCGTCCAGGTTCTCCGCTTCGAACACGTAGTAGCCGCAGGCCACTTCGGCGGACTCGGCGAACGGGCCGTCGGTGGTGACCGGCGCGTCCGGCCCGCCGGTGATGACCGCCGCGCTGGCAGCGGGCGCGAGCGCGTCACCGGCTTTGATCGCCGGGCCGGCTTTGGCGTGGAAGCTCTCCCAGGCGGCCATGCCGGCCGCCCACTCTTCAGGCGTGCGGTCTCGCTCCTTGGCGATCAGCAGGGCGAAATATTGCATGTTCGTCACCTCCGGTAGTGAGCGAAGCCTCCTGCTCCACTCTCTACCTATCCGACGAACGACGCAGCCCTAATCCGACACAGCCAGAGCCGGACTACGCAGCCGCCCCCGGCTTCAGGTACGTCACCAGGCTGACGTCGAGCGCCTCGTCGGTGAAGTAGTGCTCGCACCCGCGCAGGTACTTGATGTAGCGGTTGTAGACCTCTTCGGACGTGACCTCGATGGCCTTCTGCTTGTTGGACTCCAGCGTGTCGCCCCAGATGTGCAGCGTTTTGATGTAGTGCGGCCGCAGTGAAAGCGGTGCAGGCACAATGAAACCCGCCTTCTCGCCATGGTCGACCATCATCTGGGTGGACGGCAGCCGGCCACCCGGGAAGATCTCGGTGATGATGAACTTGATGAACCGGGCCGTCTCGAAGGTCAGCTTCTTGCCGCGGGCGGCCAGGTCGTACGGGTGGTAGCTGACGCTGCTCTGCACGGTCATCCTGCCGTCCTCGGGCATGATGTCGAAAGTCCGCTTGAAGAAGTCGTCGTAGTTCTCGTGCCCGAAGTGCTCGAAAGCCTCGATCGACACGATGCGGTCGACGGGCTCGTTGAAGTCCTCCCAGTTCTGCAGCCGCACCTCACGCGAGCGGTTGGTGTCGATGGAGGCCAGCACCTCCTCACATCGGGCGTGCTGGTTCTTGGACAGGGTCAGGCCGATGACGTTGACGTCGAACCGCTCGACCGCGCGCTTCATGGTGGTGCCCCAGCCGCAGCCGATGTCGAGCAGGGTCATCCCCGGCTTGAGGTCCAGCTGGTCCAGGTTCAGGTCGATCTTGGCGTACTGGGCCTCTTCCAGCGTCATGTCGTCACGCTCGAAGTAGGCGCAGCTATAGGTCCGGGTGGGGTCCTGGAACAGGGCGAAGAAGTCGTCGGAGACGTCGTAGTGCGCCTGAATGTCCTCGGGCGCCGTCCGGATCTTCGTCGGGCTAGCCGGTTGATCAGCCATTTTCGTCTGGTTCTCCTGGATGAAGTTCACTGCGGATTTCCCACGGCTTTGCCTCGGGGTGTGACGTGCAACGATACCCAACTCTACTTTTCCAGCGTGAATTGGTTGCAGTCGATGTACCCCGTGCGGAAAGCCCCGGCGCAGCCGGTCAAATACTTCAGGTAGCGCTCATACACCTCTTCGGACTGGATTTCGATGGCCTCGGCGCGGCGCGCCTGCAGGGCGCCGGCCCACAGGTCGAGGGTCCTGGCGAAGTCGGTCCGCAGCGACTGGACGTTCGTCACCCGGAAGCCGATCTTCGTCGAGTGCTCCCCGATGGTCTCGATCATCGGCAGCCGGCCGCCCGGAAATATCTCGGTCAGGATGAACTTGATGAACCGCGCGACTCGCATCGTCAGGGGCAGGCCGCGCTCGATGGCCTGCCTTCCGTGCAACCCCGTGATCGAGTGCAGCAGCATCACACCGTTGCGGGGCAGGGCGGTGTAGGCGAATTTGAAGAAGTCGTCGTAGCGGTGAAAACCGAAGTGCTCCAACGCCTCCACGATGACTATGCGATCCACGGGTTCGCTGAACTCGGCCCAGTCGCACAGCAGCGCCCGCCGCGACCGGCCGCTGTCGATCCCGTCGAGCACCTGCTGGCAATAGGCGTGCTGATTCCTGGACAGGGTCAGCCCGACGACGTTGACGTCGTAGCGCTCGACGGCGCGTTTCAACATCGAACCCCAACCGCAGCCCACGTCGAGCAGGGTCATCCCCGGCTCGAGCCCGAGCTTGTCCAGCGTGAGGTCGAGCTTGGCGAGCTGTGCCTCCTGCAGGGTCATGTTCTCGCGGGGGAAGTACGCGCAGCTGTAGGTGCGGGTGGGGTCCTGGAAGAGGGCGAAGAATTCGTTCGACAGGTCGTAGTGCGCCCGTACGTCGTCGAAATTGGAGCGCGTACGAACAGCGCTGGCCGGGTTGTCAGACATCTGTCCTCCCGAGAGGACGGCCACCAGGAGGCGGCCATCTCCGGGGGCACGCTACTCGCGCGGGATCGAAAACCGCGCATTTGCGCGCGCGTGCGCCGAAGTTTTTACCGGGCGCATTCTCAGGGCCGATGCCGGCCGACGGGCGCTACTTGGTCAGCGTGTACTGGGCCACGTTGGAGATGCCCTTGCGGAAGAGCTCCGCGCAGCCGGTGAGATAGCGCATGAAGCGGTTGTAGACCTCTTCGGACTGGACGGCGATGGCGCGTTCGCGATTCGCCTCGAGATTGGCCGCCCACGTGTCCAGTGTCCGCGCGTAATGCGGCCGCAGATATTGGACCTGCTCGACCGAGAAGCCGCTGGCTTGCGCATTGTCGACGATGTCGGGTTCGCCGCACATCTGCCCGCCGGGAAAGATTTCCTTCCCGAGGAAGTGGAAGAAACGCAGATCGGTCATGGTGATCGGGATGCCGCGCTCTTTCCATTGCGACTGCGGATACGTGAAAATGCTGTGCATCATCATCCGGCTGTCGTCGGGGAGGGTCTTGTAGGCCCAGTCCCAGAATGCGGGCCAGCGTTCCTTCTTGAACGCGTCGAAGGCCTCAAAGCTGATGATCCGATCGACCTGCTCGTCGAACTCTTCCCAACCCTGCAGCCGGGCCTCGGCCCGCCGCGTCGTCGGAATGGCGGCCAACCGTTCTTTGGTGCGCGCGTAGTGGTTGCGGCTCAGCGTGATGCCGATGACGTTCACGTCGTATTTCTCAACCGCGCGGACCACGGCCCCACCCCACCCGCACCCGACGTCGAGCACCGTCATGCCCGGCTCGAGCTTCAGCTTGTCCAGCCCCAGGTCGAGCTTGGCGAGCTGCGCCTCTTCCAGCGTCATGTCGTCGTTCTCGAAGTAGGCGCAGGTGTACACCATGTTGGGGTCGAGGAACAGCGCGAAGAAGTCGTCTGAGATGTCGTAGGTTGCCTGCGACTCTTCGTAATACGGCTTCAGCTTGGCCATTGGTGGACCCACCTCCTTGGACAACCGTACAACTCGGCGATACGGACCGGGATCGCAGGGGAAGCGTTTCTCTCGAGTGATTTCGGCTCAGTTCGCTCTGGCGAAGTTGCCCGCCAGCACGCCGATCACCTGATCCCACAACTGCTGTGGCAGATCATGGCCCATCCCGTCGAATAACACCAATCGGGCGCCGTCGATGGACCTGGCCACCGCGCGACCGCCGAATGGCCGCATCAGCTTGTCCGCCCGGCCGTGAATCACCACGGTCGGGGCGGCGGTCCGGCGGTTGTAGCGCCTCAGGCTGCCGCTGCCCAGCACCGCGTCGAAATGCCTTGCGACGCCCCACGGGTAATAGCTGCGTTCGTAGCTTTCGATGGCCTCGGCCCGAAGTTGTTCCTCGGAAGCCAAAAAGCGCCTGCTGCCGATGATCTTGCTGACCCGGATGGCGTTGTCGACGATCACCTCGCGCGGCGAGCTCGGCGGCGGCCCCTTGATCAGCGCCAGCAGCTGGCGCGGACCGGGCGGCGGCAGGAAGGCCGAGTTATTGCTGGAGAAGATGACCCCGAGGGTTCTCGTCCGCTCATGGAATCGCGCCGCGAAAATCTGGGCGATCATGCCGCCCATCGACGCGCCCACGATGTGCGCGTGCTCGATGCCCAGATGATCCAGCACGGCCGCGGCGTCGTCGGCCATGTCCTCGAGCTTGTATGCCGCTTCGCTCGGCAGGCCCAGCCAGGAGCGCGCCAGTCGCGCCACCAGCGGCTGCCCCGAGCTGCGGTGCCGGGTTTTGCTCGACAGGCCGACGTCCCGGTTGTCGTACCGGATGACGCGCAGCCCGTGGCTGACCAGCCGCTCGCAGAAGTCGGTTCGCCACAGCAGCAGCTGGGCGCCCAGCCCCATGATCAGCAGCACGGGTGGGTCGTCGATATCGCCCATGTCCTCGTAATAGAGCTTCAGGTCGCCGTTGGGATCAAAGACAGTGGCGTGCCCGGTGCGGATCTGCATCAGACTTCTTCGGACTGGTGCTCGCGGCTGACCTCGACCATGAAGTTGGCGAAGTAGCCGGTCAGCTGCGGGTCGGACATCATCTGCCACTTGGGGGCGAGCAGTTTCATGTACCGCTCGACGTAGAGGAACTGCTTGCCGATCAGCACCAGCTCGCGGGGCAGCTTGACGTCGTAGGCGTCGGCCAGGGCCGACAGCTGGCGCCCGATGTCGGCGTAGGACAGGTCGCCCAGCGTCTGCATGGTCAGCGGGGTGGCGAACTTCTCCAGGTCCTTGGCGGCCTGGGCCTCGGGCTTCATGGTCCCGACGGCGCCCATCAGCACGACGATCTTGCCCGCCGCGGCGTGGTCCTTCTTGACCAACAGCGCGTACACCAGCTCGCGCAGCAGCCAGCGGGTGCGCGGGTCGATGCGGCCCATGATGCCGAAGTCGAAGAACACGATGCGGCCCGCCTCGTCGACGTAGAGGTTGCCGGCGTGCAGGTCGCCGTGGAACAGCCCGTGCCGCAGGCCGCCCTCGAAAAGCGAGAACAGCAGCGCCTTCACCAGTTCGACCCCGTCGAAACCGGCCTTGCGGATGGCGGCGACGTCGTCGATGCGGATGCCGTGCACGCGCTCCATCGTCAGCACCCGCTCGGAGGTGAAGTCCCAGTGCACCTGCGGCACCCGGATGTTCTTGCCCAGCGGCGAGCCGTGCAGGTGCGAGACCCACGCGTCCATCGACTGCGCCTCGAGCCGGAAGTTCAGCTCCTCGGCCAGGTTGTCGGAGAAGTCGGCGACCACGTCCTGCGCCGAGAGCCTGCGGCCCAGCTTGGCCAGTTCGACGGCCTGGGCAAAGCGTTTGAGGATCTGCAGGTCGGCGGCCACCCGGCGCCGGATGCCCGGGCGCTGGATCTTGACGACCACGTCTTCGCCGGTGTGCAGGGTCGCGTAGTGCACCTGGGCGATCGACGCCGACGCGAACGGCGTCTCCTCCCACTTGGCGAACAGCTCGGCGGGGTCGCCCCCGAGTTCCTCGACGAAGAGCTTGTGCACCTCTTCGGTGTCGGCGGGCGGCACCCGGTCGAGCAGGCCGCGGAACTCGCGGGACAGCGATTCGCCGAACGCCCCGGGGCTGGACGCGATGATCTGGCCGAATTTCACGTACGTCGGGCCGAGGTCGGCGAAGGTCTGCGGGAGCTGCTTGATCACCTTCTGCTGCCACGGGCCTTTGCCGGGCAGCTTGGTGATGACGCGCGCGGCGGTGCGGGTGACCTGCCAACCGGTGACGGCGACCCGGGCCGCTTCCACCGGCAGCGGCACCCGGTCCAGCCTGGCCACGTCTCGATGTTTGGTAGAGCTCATCTAAAGCAGTCTGCCAAATCGGCGAAGCCAGTCCCAATTTCTAGCTCGGGCCCCAGGGTTGTACCCAGCCCTGGACCGCCCAGCCCTCGAGGCCCGCGATCAACTCGTACATGGTGGCGCCGTCGATGGTTTCGCGGATGATGTCCGCGTGCCCGGCGTGCCGGGCCAACTCGTTGATCACGTGCAGGATCACCCAGCGCACCGACCAGGCCTTCTGGTCCTTGGGAAACCACGGGATGTCCTGCGGAACCGGCACCGCCGCGTCGAGGTCCGCGGTCTCCGCCAGTCGCAGCGATGCCGCGTTCTGTTCCTCGAATGCCCGCAGCAGGCCGGCCAGCGTCTCGTCGGGCCGCATCACGTGCTGATCCGCGAAGTCCTTGGTGATCTGCTCGAACGGGCGAGTGTCTTTCGGCGGCGCGTCCGGCGCCGCGGCGACGCGCGCCATCCAGCTGCGCTGCATCCCGGTGGCGTGCTTGATCAGCCCGCCGATCGACAACGCGCTGACCGAGGGGGTGGACCGCGCCTGTTCGTCGGTCAGGCCGTAGGACACCGCGAAATACGCGCTTTGGTGGTAGGCCAGGTATTCGCACAGGGCGCTGCGT
This sequence comes from Mycobacterium sp. E2238, assembly GCF_001672665.1. NCBI lineage: Bacteria > Bacillati > Actinomycetota > Actinomycetes > Mycobacteriales > Mycobacteriaceae > Mycobacterium > Mycobacterium sp. E2238. Next base: position 6,523 of record NZ_LZKF01000140.1, read on the forward strand.
TCGTCGGCTACGGGCCGGGCAAGAGCGGGCATTACCGGATATTAGGTCTCCTCCGCCGTAAGGTGCGGGGATGCAGCTGGTTTCGGCCCACTCGGCCGAGCTGTTCGTCGGGCCGCCGGACGCGCCGTTGCAGCTGGCCCGCATCACCGTTGCCGCGGTGCCCGCCCCGACGCCGGTCCGCGTCGAGGGGGACGGGTTGAGCGGGGAGGCGGTGGCCGGAGTCGGCGAGCAGGTCGTCGAGGTCCCGGTCAGGGTGGACCGCCCGGTCGTCGGACAGCGGCGCGCGGCGCGGGCGCTGGCCGCGGGTGCCGTCGAGCCGTTCGAGTTCGTCGTGGCCGAGCCCGGCTGGACCATGTTCATGGTCAGCCACTTCCACTACGACCCGGTCTGGTGGAACACCCAGGGCGCCTACACCAGCGAGTGGACCGAGGACCCGCCGGGACGTGCCCGGCAGACGAACGGATTCGCACTCGTGCACGCGCACCTCGAAATGGCCCGCCGCGAGCCCGAGTACAAGTTCGTGCTGGCCGAGGTCGACTACCTCAAGCCGTATTGGGACACCCGCCCCGAGGACCGCGCCGACCTGCGCCGGTTCATCGCGCAGGGCCGCGTCGAGGTGATGGGCGGCACCTACAACGAACCCAACACCAACCTCACCAGCCCCGAGACGACCATTCGGAACCTGTTGCACGGCATGGGCTTTCAACGCGAGGTGCTGGGCGCCGACCCGGCGACCGCGTGGCAGCTGGACGTGTTCGGCCACGACCCGCAATTCCCCGGGATGGCCGCCGACGCCGGGCTGACATCGAGCTCGTGGGCCCGGGGCCCGCACCACCAGTGGGGGCCCGCGCTCGGCGACGGGGACATCGAGCGGATGCAGTTCAGCAGCGAATTCGAGTGGATTTCGCCGTCGGGCCGCGGCCTGCTCACCCATTACATGCCCGCGCATTATTCGGCGGGCTGGTGGATGGACTCGTCGACGTCGCTCAGCGAGGCCGAGGACGCCACCCTTGCCCTGTTCGATCAGCTCAAGAAGGTCGCGCTGACGCGCAACGTCCTGCTGCCCGTCGGCACCGACTACACGCCGCCGAACAAGTGGGTGACCGCCATCCACCGCGACTGGGCCGCGCGCTACGCCTGGCCGCGCTTCGTGTGCGCGCTGCCGCGGGAGTTCTTCGCGGCCGTGCGCGCCGAACTGGCCGAGCGCGGCCGCGTGCCGTCGCCGCAGACCCGGGACATGAACCCGATCTACACCGGCAAGGACGTCTCCTTCATCGACACCAAGCAGGCCAACCGGGCCGCGGAGAACGCCGTCCTGGAGGCCGAGCGGTTCGCCGTCTTCGCCGGGCTGATGTCGGGCGCCGAGTACCCGCAGGCGGCGCTGGCCAAGGCGTGGGTGCAGCTCGCGTACGGGGCGCACCACGACGGCATCACCGGCTCGGAGTCCGACCAGGTCTACCTCGACCTGCTGACCGGCTGGCGCGACGCGTGGGAGCTTGGCCGCGCGACGCGCGACGCGTCGCTGGCGCTGCTTTCCCGCGCGGTCGACGCCGACGTGGTCGTGTGGAATCCGCTGGCACAGAAGCGGACCGACGTCGTCACCGCGCGGCTCGACACGCCAGTGGCCGGCGGGGCCCGGGTGCTGGACACCGACGGTGCCGAGTTGCCCGCACACGTCGAGCACGGCGGCCGGTCGGTGACCTGGCTGGCGCGGGGAGTGCCGTCGATGGGGTGGCGGGGCTACCGGCTGGTTCCCCATGACGGCCCGAGCGGCTGGGAACCCGTGGTCGGCGCGGCGATCGCGAACGAGCACTTCCGCCTGGAGGTCGACCCGGCGCGCGGCGGGGGAGTCGTGTCCCTGGTCGCGGACGGCCGCGAGCTGATCGCCGAGGGCCGGGTGGGCAACGAGCTCGCGGTCTACGAGGAGTACGCGGCGCATCCGACGCAGGCCGAGGGCCCGTGGCACCTGTTGCCCAGGGGGCCGGTGGTGTGCTCGTCGGAGTTACCGGCGCGGGCGCGGGCCTACCACGGCCCGCTGGGGCAGCGGATCGTCGTCACCGGGCGGATCGGAGCGGTGGCGCGCTACACGCAGACCCTGACGCTGTGGCGAGGCGTGGCGCGGGTGGACTGCCGCACCACCATCGACGAATTCACCGGGGCCGACCGCCTGGTGCGGCTGCGTTGGCCGTGCCCGGTGTCGGGCGCCATGCCGGTCAGCGAGGTCGGTGACGCCGTCGTGGGGCGGGGCTTCGCGTTGCTGCATGACGGGACCGAGTCGGTGGACACCGCGCGGCACCCGTGGACGCTGGACAACCCGGCCTACGGCTGGTTCGGCCTGTCCTCGGCGGCGCGGGTCCGGGTGGGCGCGCACAGCCGAGCCGTGCGCGCGATCTCGGTGGCCGAGGTGGTGTCGCCGGACGAGGCGGTGTCGGGTCCGCTCGCGCGCGAGCTGATCGTTGCGCTGGCCCGCGCCGGGGTGACGGCGACCTGCAGTGGCGCGGGCAAGTCGCGCTACGGCCACCTCGACGTCGATTCGAACCTGCCCGACGTGCGCGTCGCGCTGGGCGGACCGGCCCGCAACGCGTTCACCAAGGCGGTGTTGGCGCAGGCCGACCCGGTGTATGCCGAAGAGCTCGAGCGCCAGCTGGCGACGACGGGCCGGGCCAGGGTCTGGGTGCCCGCCGCGACGCCGCTGGCCGCGGTGTGGGTGCCGAGCGCGGACCTGCGTGCGCCGGTCGCGCTGCCGGTCCTGGTGCTCGCGGGCCGCGACGCGGAAAGCCTGGCCGCCGAGATCGCGTCGGTCGCCGACGACCTCGACGACGCCGAAATCGTGGTAAGCCAAAAGGCGCCGGCGAGAACCGGCGAATTCGAGGACCGCACCGTCGCCCTGCTCAACCGGGGCGTGCCCAGCTTCGCCGTCGACGCCGAGGGCACCCTGCACACCGCGTTGATGCGGTCCTGCACCGGTTGGCCGTCGGGCATCTGGATCGACGAGCCGCGCCGCACCGCCCCGGACGGCTCGAACTTCCAACTGCAGCACTGGACACACGTTTTCGACTACGCCCTGGTCTGCGGGGCGGGCGACTGGCGTCGCGCCGAGATCCCCACCCGCAGCGCGCAGTTCTCCCACCCGCTGCTGGCGTGCGCGCCCGGCCGGTCGGGAGGGGCGTTGCCCGCGGCGGGATCCCTGCTGAGCGTCGAGCCCGCCGGCCGGGTGCAGCTGGCCGCGCTCAAGGCGGCCGGCAACCCGCTCACGGCGGGCAGCGCCCGGCCGGTCGACCCGCGCGCGGTCGCGCTGCGATTGGTGGAGACGACAGGGGCGCCCGCGAGCGTCGTGATCGGCTCCGACATCGGCGAGGTCGGCGACTTCCGCGACGCCGACCTCCTCGAAACGCCGCGCGCCGGCGGCCGCCCGCTCGAGTTGCACGGCTATCAGGTGGCCACCGTGCTGGCTCGGTTCCACGCGCCCCCCGCACCGACGGGGGCGCCCGCGCTGGCCCCGGACGCCGAAGCCGCCCAGCCGTTGTACGCGCGCTATTGGCTGCACAACCGGGGCCCCGCCCCGCTCGGCGGGCTGCCGGCCGTCGCTCATCTGCATCCCGCGCGGGGGGCCGCCGATCCCGGTGGCGAGGTCATGCTGCGCCTCACGGCGGCCAGCGACTGCAGCGACGCCACCCTGACCGGGACAGTCACCCTGGTGTGCCCGCGGGGCTGGTCGGCCAAGCCCGACGAGCTTCCCCTGACGCTGCGCAGCGGCGAATACCGCGAGACCGACGTGGCGGTGTCGGTGCCCGCCGGCGTCGAGCCGGGGCTGTACCCGATCCGCGCACAGCTTCGCATCGGCGGGGAAGGCGTCCCGCCCGCGTGGCGGCAGGCGGTCGAGGATGTCTGCCTGATCGAGGTCGGCCCGTGCGCCGAGGCGCAGCCGCTGTATCTGATCGACGGGCCGGCGGACGTCGAGTTGGCCGCCGGCGACAGGGCGGCGCTGACCGTCAGAGTCGGCACCCACGCCGGGGCGGACCTGGCCCTCGAGGCGCACCTGATCAGCCCGTGGGGCACATGGGAGTGGCTGGGTCCCGCCGCGGCGGGTGCGGTGCTGCCCGCCCACGGCACCGTTGACGTGCGCTTCGACGTGAGGCCGCCGGCCGGGCTGGATCCCGGCCAATGGTGGGCCCTGGTCCGGATAGGCTGCGCCGGCCGGCTGGTCTACACCCCGGCGGTCAAGGTGACGGTGACATGAGCGTGGTCGCGACCGTCGCCGGTATTCCGGTCCTTGTCGACGAGGTCGACGCGGCCGAAGCGCGGTTGCGCGGCGGGCGGGCGGGGGCCGCCCTGCCGGCCGGCGGCACCGCCGAGGGGCGTCAACTGCGGCGCTGGCTGACCCAGTTGATCGTGACCGGGCG
>NZ_LZKF01000141.1:0-23572 GCF_001672665.1 Mycobacterium sp. E2238
AATCTGCTCGGGCGCGAAGCGGTAACCGAGCCGGCCCAGCAGACCCAGCAACTCGTCCGACGACAGCAGGTAGAACAGCATCAGCACATCGGCCTGCTTGGACGCCTTGTAGTTGTTCACGCTGTCGTTCTCGGCCTCCAGGATGCGGTCGAGCCGCTGGATGTTCCCGTACCGTTGCCGGTACTCGTCCCAATCCAGTTCCGCCAGTTCGGCATAACCTTCGAACTGACTGATCACGCCGTCGTGGAAGGGCACGAACATCCGGCGCGTCACGCGGTCCCATCTATCGAGCTCGTCGGCCGTGAGATCCACCTTCGCCACCAGGTCGAGCCGGTCCCGCAGCGGTAGCAGATCGAGCGCGTCCATCGCCCGCATGATCACCCAGACGGCCATCACATTGGTGTATGCGTTGTTGTCGATGCCGTCGTATTCCTTGCCCGGATAACCCGAATGGAATTCGTCGGGGCCGATGACGCCGCGGATCGTGTAACGTCCGCTGGTCTCGTCCAGTTTCGCCAGACCCGCCCAGAACCGTGCGATTTCCACGAGCATCTCGGCGCCGTAGTCGACGAGCAACTGGCGGTCACCAGACACCTGATAGTGCTGCCAGAGGTTGTAGGCGATGGCGAGACCGACATGATGCGCACGCCCGCTCGGATCCGGATTCCAGTGTCCGGATTGCGGATTGAGGTGCATTTCCTGGCTGACCTCGCGGCCGTCGCTACCCGACTGCCAGGGATACATCGCGCCGAGGTAACCCGCCACCCGCGCCGCCCGGCGGGCCTCGGGGAGCCGCCGATACCGGTAGAGCAGCAGCGACCGGGTCACGTTCGGCATCCTTATGCCGAGGACCGGGGACACGAACAACGCGTCCCAGAAAACGTGCCCGCGGTAGGCCTCGCCGTGCAGGCCCCTCGCAGGTACGCCGGCGTCGAGGTCGGCGGTGTGCGGTGAGATCGTCTGCAGCACATGCACCAGGTGCAGCCGCAGGATGCGTAGCGCGTCGGCGCTGTCGACGCCGTCGGCCAGGCCGATGGCGCATTGCTCCCACAGCAGGGCCCACGCCCGGGCATGCTGACGATGCAGCTCGGCGTAGCGGCCGGCCGCATCGAGGTGCAGCTGGGCGGTGCTCGCCGGTTCCGAGATGGCGCTGTCCCGGCTGGTGAAGATGGTCGCGACCTTTTCCAGCGTGACCGATTGCCCCACCGCGAGCGCGACCTGGATGTCGTGCCCGCCGCGGCCGGCTTCCCGCACGATCTTGTACTGCGCAATGGCCCGAGCGTCGTCGCACCACGCGCTGCTGCGTGCGGCCACCGCGATGCCGATGTGTGATTGCGAGGTCTCGGCGCGCAAGATCGCCGAGTCGGCTGCGGACTCGTCGACCACCGTTGACGCGAGGTGCGTGCTCGACAGCGAACGGTAGCGCTCGACCATGCTATTGCACACATTGCCGTCCAGCAGCGACCGGAACTCGATTGTGCCCGACCAGTTCTCAGCATTGACGGTGGTTTGCATGGCGAGCAGGTGCGGCTGGTCCATGGACGCGAACCGTGCTTGGGTCATTGTCGTGATCTGGCCCGCGCCGTCCCGGAATCGCAGGGCGCGGGTCAGCGTCGCATGCCTCAGGTTGAACGTCTGCCTGTAGGACAACAATTCGGTGTCGTCGATGTGAAACCACGGCCCGCCGTTGATCCGGAAGGTCAGCGAGAGCCAGTTGGGGAGGTTGACCAGGCTCTCGTTCTCGATCGTCCGGCCGGCGATGCGATCGACCAGCGTGTTGTAGACGCCGGCCACATACGTCCCCGGGTAATGCGCCTCGGCTGCTGTCGCCTCGGGTGCGCAGCCACGGGTGGCGACGTAGCCGTTACCGACGGTGCACAGCGTTTCGCGCAGCCGCTCGTAGGCGGGGTCATATCCCTCGTAGACCAGCTCCCACGGATCGCTGGGCTCGGCCGCCGCGCGTAGATCGTTTGCCAGGCGCCGGACGAAATCACACACCGCGGACGCATTCGCGAGGCTGAACAGCGCGGCGCACGGGCGATCCCCGTCCTCGTTGTACCGCAACGCAATTCCGATGCCGTCGAATTGGACGGCGTCGAAGGCATCCTCGTCGGTAAGGTCTTCGCCCACATAGATCGGTAGCACAGTGCCGCTGCCCGTTCCCTCGATGTGTTCGAGGATCCAGTTGAGCGTCCTGCCCTTGCCCCAATCGAGGCTGGGCCGAAGCTCGATGACTTTGCGCCCCGCGGTGATCCGCAGGCCCTGGGATCGGCCGAGCTTGCGTGTCGTCGCGATTACGCGGTCGACCTCTTTCGGGTCGACGTTGCGGTAGTGAACCGCAACCGCAAAGCGCTTGTGCTCCACGCGGATTCCGGGGATGTCGCCGAGCAGCTCGGCCAACCGGTGGGCCGCGCGCGCCAGGGCGCTGGTGGCACCGATGGCCGCCGCGTTGTCATGGTGGGTGCCGTCCGGTGCAACGAGTTCGAAGCCGTGACTGCCGGCGTACCAGATTCCGTCCACGTTCACGCGTTCGCGAAGATCGCCCAGATCGCGCCCGCTTATCACCGCGACGGGGCACTGGGTCGCCAGGGCGCGCAGCGCTTCGGCGGCGCCCTCGACCAGGGTCGCGGCCTCCGGCTCGGCGACGATCTCGGACAGCGTGCCGTCGAAGTCGAGGAACACCGCCGGGCGCCGGCTGGCCACCAGTTCCTTCAGCTGGCTGTAGACCGCCATCGCGTCGGCGATGGTCGACAAGGGTTTGCCGCCCGACCGCACCGAGATCTCGGCAAGATCGCCGACGACGGTGTCCGCCCCGCGGGACAGCAACTCGCCGGTTCCTCCGTTGCGCTCCAGACCGATGACGAGTCCGAAACCGGCATCGTGGCCGGCCGCGATTCCCGCTTCGGCGCAGTCGATGAGGACGCAACGGCCCGGCCGCACGCCCAGGCGCGTGACGGCCATGGTCAGGGCCGCATCGGCACGCTCGGCGGCGCCGGCGGCGCAGACGAGTTCCTCGACCCCCGCGGCGCGCAGCACGGTTGCGCAGTCCCGGGTCGACGAATAGACGGCGGTGGCGACGCCGACGTCGCGCACCCGCTGCAGAAATCCGGCGGTCGATCCGCGGGCTTCTACCACCCCCGGTTCCGGCTCCACGACCACACAGTCGAGCCCGAGAATCACCGCGTCGTGGTAGCGCCTATCGACCGTAACAGGCCATTCGGTCACCTTTGTGACGATGCCACAGCACCGGCGCCGGTCAAGGCAAATGGAAGCACGGGGGCCTCATGGCCATGCGGTTGGTGACTAAAGCCTCATGATCGACGGCCGTTCCCGCCATAGCGTTTTGGGCGAGGAGAGGGAGAACATCATGTCCGTACTCGCAAACCGCCATGGCATCGTCGTCGGGATCGACGGATCGCCGGCCTCGAACGCCGCCGTCTGTTGGGCGGCCCGCGACGCGGCTATGCGACACGTCCCGCTGACCGTGGTCCACATGGTGAACGCGATTGTGCCGATGTATCCGGCGCTGCCGCTGTCGACCGGCGTGGCGGTGTGGCAGGAAGAGCAAGGCCGCGAGGTTCTCGAGCAGGCGGTCAAGATCGCCGAGGAGGCCGTCACAACCGACCGCAAGCTCGACGTGCGAAGCGAGCTGAGGTGCGCACCCCCGGTGCCCACGTTGGTCGAGATGTCCAAAGAGGCCGAGATGGTCGTCGTCGGCAGCAACGGACGCGGGGCGATGGGCAGGCTGCTGTTGGGCTCGGTGAGCAGCAGCGTGGTGCGCAGCGCGCGCTGCCCGGTCGCGGTCATCCGCGACGAAGACCCGCTCATGCCACACCCTCAGCAAGCCCCGGTGCTCGTGGGCATCGACGGCTCACCCGCATCGGACGTCGCGGTGGCCGTGGCGTTCGACGAGGCGTCGCGTCGTGGTGTCGAGCTGACGGCGCTGCACGCCTGGAGTGACGTCGACGTCTTCGAACTGCCCGGGGTGGATTGGTCGGCGGTGCGAGGGGAAGCCGAGCGGAGCCTTGCCGAACAACTTGCCGGCTGGCAGGAACGCTATCCCGACGTCACCGTGCACCGGGTTGTGGTTTCCGACCGGCCGGCCCGCCAGCTCATCGAACAGTCGGAATCCGCCCAACTCGTCGTCGTGGGCAGCCACGGTCGCGGCGGCCTGTCCGGCGTGCTGCTCGGTTCGGTCAGCAACGCCGTGGTCCACTCGGTCCGGATGCCGGTGATCGTCGCGCGGCCTTCCTAGGGTCGCGCCGCCGCCGTGCCGTATTTCGATGTGCACGAAACCCACACCGGTGTCGTCATTCTCGCCGGTGACCGCGCATACAAAGCCAAGAAGCCGGTGCTGACCGACTTTCTCGACTTCCGCTTGCCGCAGCAGCGCGAGCACGCCTGCCGCCGGGAGGTCGAGCTCAACAGCCGGCTCTCGCCCGACAGCTATCTCGGCGTCGCCCACCTCACCGACCCGCTCGGCGGCCCGTCCGAGCCGGTCGTGGTCATGCGGCGCTATCGCGACGAGGACCGCCTCGCGCACCTGGTGACCCACGACACCGCAGAGTCCGTGCACCGAGTGTTGGACGCGGTCGCGGCGGTGTTGGCCCGCTTCCACGAACGCGCCGAGCGCGGCGAGCGGATCAACGCCCAGGGCGAGCCCGCCGCGATCGAATGGCGCTGGCGGGAGAACCTGTCCGAATTGGAACGGTATGCGGCCGAATCGATTCCGGGGGTCTCGGCCGACGATGTCGCCCAGTTGCAGCGCCTGGTGACCCAGTTCGTTGCCGGGCGCGCGGGGCTGTTCGCGCGGCGCATCCGCGACGGGCGCATCGTCGACGGGCACGGCGACCTGCTCGCCGACGACATCTTCTGGGTTGGCGGCAGCCCCGCGCTGCTGGACTGCCTGGAGTTCGACGACCGGCTGCGCCATGTCGACTGCATCGACGACGCCGCCTTTCTCGCGATGGACCTCGAGTTCCTGGGCCGCAAGGACTTCGGCGACTACTTCCTGCAGCGCTACACCGAGCACGCGGGTTGGGCGGCGCCGCCGTCGCTGTCCGACTTCTACATCGCCTACCGGGCCGCGGTGCGGGCGAAGGTGGACTGCGTCCGGGTTTCGCAGGGCAGCCCGGGCGCGTCCGACGACGCCGCCCGCCACCTGGGCATCGCCACCCGGCACCTGCAGAGCGGCACCGTTCGGCTTGCGCTCGTCGGCGGCAACCCGGGAACCGGGAAGTCCACCGTGGCCCGCGGCCTGGCCGAATCATTTGGGGCGCAGGTCATTTCCACCGACGACGTGCGCCGGGAGCTTCGCGACTCGGGCACCATCGCCGGTGAGCCCGGCGTGCTGAACGCCGGGCTCTACAGCCCCGACCAGGTCGCGATGGTCTACGAGACCGCCCTGCGCCGCGCGCGGCAGTTGCTGGGGGAGGGGCACTCGGTGATCCTCGACGGCACCTGGCGCGATCCGCGGACGCGTGAGAAGGCTCACCGGCTGGCCGCCGAGACGCACTCGGCGCTCGTCGAATTCGTGTGCTCGGCGACGGCCGACGTGGCGGCCGACCGGATCAAGACCAGGCCCGCGGGCAATTCGGAGGTGACCCCGGAGATCGCCGCCGCGCTGGCCGCCGGGCACGCCGACTGGGACGGCGCGCACCGGATCGACACCTCACGGCGCCCCGACCTCGTCGCTCGCGAGGCGCACGACCTCTGGCGGGGCGCAACGTAACAGCGGAGGTTCCAACGTCCCGGCCGTCGGGGACCAACGGCCCTGCCCGCCCCCGCCGCGCGGGGATACAGTTTGCCTCACCGAATTCGACGAAAATGGTGGCGATGGACGCGAAAGTGCCGACCGAGCAGGTCATCTGGGACGCCGTGACGCTCGCGTGCCGCGCGCCTTCGCTACACAACAGCCAACCCTGGCGGTGGGTAGCCGATGGCACCAGGCTGCACCTGTGGGCCGACCCGCGCCACGCGATGCACGCCACCGACCACACCGGCCGGGAGCTGATCCTGAGCTGCGGCGCCGTCCTCGACCACCTGCGGGTCGCGATGGCCGCCGCGGGCTGGGAAAGCGTTACCGAGCGTTTTCCCACCGAGGGCAGACCGGATCACCTCGCGAGCGTGGGCTTTTTGCCCGTGGAGAACGTGACGGCGCAGTGCCGGCTGCGGGCCGACGCGATCCTTCGGCGCCGCACCGACCGGCTGCCCCTGGGCGCACCGACCGCGTGGCCCACGTTGCATTCGACCCTGAGCCGCGCGGTGACCCCCTTCGACGTGTCGCTGGACGTGGTCGACGACGACGAGCGGCCGAGGCTGGCGGAGGCGTCGCGGCTGACCGAGCAGTTGCGCCGAAGCGATACGTCCTACCTGACCGAATTGCGTTGGTGGACATCGCCCTTCGAATCCAACGCCGACCATGTTCCCGAAAGCGCCCTGGTGTCCAGTTCCGAGGCCGCGCGCGTCGACATCGCCCGCGCGTTCCCGCCGGCGGGCGGGGGCCGCCGCCGCGCCGCGATCGAGGCGGACCACTCCAAGATCGTGGTCCTGTCCACCCATGACGACGATGCGCCGGTCGAAGTGCTGCGCTGCGGTGAGGCGCTGTCGGCGGTCCTGCTGGAATGCACTTTGGCCGGCATGGCCACCTGCACGCTGACCCACATGACGGAGATGTCGCTGAGCCGCGAAATCATCAGGCAGATCACCGGCGGCTCGGGCCAGCCGCAGCTGCTGATCCGGGTCGGCCGGTCACCGGCCAAGGACCCGCACGCGACACCCACCGCCCGGCGTCCGGTGACCGAAGTCCTCGAGATGCGTGCGTGACCGACATGTCAAGTGGGTGGCATCGATGGCTCGGCACCGGCTGGTGATGGAAACCAGCCAGAAGGGCGGTGCAGCCCCCTCGGTGAGCCGGCGCTCGCCGCGCTGATCCAGGACGACGTCGGCGCCCTGTATCGCCAGCCACCGCGACCCTGAGGGGCGGACCTTCAGCGAGATTGCGCTCGGGGCCGTGGATGCCGCTCAATCACAGCCCTCCTGGCAATCTCGGCGGAAACGCCTCATTGCAGTTGCACCGCGCGCTCGAGGTCCAGGATCTGCCGGGTGGTCTTGACCACCACGTCGGGGTTCAGGCTGATCGAGTCGATGCCGCAGCGAACCAGGAACTCGGCCATGTCGGGGTAGTCCGACGGCGCCTGACCGCACAACCCGGAGTGAATCCCGTTGCGCCGGCAGCCCTCCACGGCCAGACGGATCATCTCCTTGACGCCCTCGTCGCGTTCGTCGTAGTCGAAGGCCACGATCTCGCTGTCCCGGTCGACGCCGAGGGTCAGCTGGGTGAGGTCGTTGGATCCGATGGAGAACCCGTCGAAGCGCTTGGCGAACTCGTCGATGAGGATCACGTTGTTGGGGATCTCGCACATCGCGTACACCTTGAGCCCGTTCTCCCCGCGGCGCAGACCATGTTTGGCCATCTCCGCCAGCACCAGGTCCGCCTCGGCCACCCGGCGCACGAACGGCAACATCAGCACGACGTTGGTCAGCCCCATCTGTTCGCGCACTCGCTTCATCGCCCGGCACTCCAGCGCGAATCCCTCGGCGTAGGCGGGGTGCGCATAGCGCGAGGCGCCGCGGAAGCCGATCATCGGGTTGCTCTCGGCCGCCTCGAAGCCGCTGCCGCCGACCAGGCTGGCGTATTCGTTGGTCTTGAAGTCCGACATCCGCACGACGACGGGCTTGGGCCAGAAGGCGGCGGCGATGGTGCCGATCCCTTCCGACAGGCGCTCCACGAAGAATTCGGCGCCGTCGGAATAGGTGTACGTCAGCGTTTCGATGGTCCGCCGGGCCTCGGGATCGTCCACCCGGTCGGGGTGGAGCAGGGCCAGCGGGTGCACCCGGATGTACTCGTTGATGATGAACTCCATCCGGGCCAGCCCCACGCCGTCGTTCGGCAAGAACGACGTCTTGAACGCCAGATCCGGGTTGCCGAGGTTGACCATGATCTCGGTGTGCGGGCGCTCCTGATCGGAAACCTCGGTGCGATCGACGCGAAACCCCAACTCGCCGCGGTAAACCCGCCCCGTGTCGCCCTCCACGCACGACACCGTGACGACCTCGCCGTCGGGCACGCTCGTGGTGGCGTCACCCGCGCCGACAACCGCGGGGATACCGAGCTCGCGGGCGATGATCGCCGCGTGGCAGGTGCGCCCGCCCCGGTTGGTGACGATGGCCGCGGCGATCTTCATGATGGGTTCCCAGTCGGGCGTGGTGACGTCGGCCACCAGCACGTCGCCGGCCTGGAACTCCGACAGCTTCGCGAGGTTGTCCATCCTCCTGGCGATGCCCGTGGCGACCTTCTCGCCGACCGAGCGGCCCTCGGCGAGCACCTCCTTGCCCTCGGTGCCCTTGCTCTCCAGCACGTAGCTTTCGACGACCGTCAGGCTGCGCTGGGACGCCGCGGTTTCGGGTCGCGCCTGGACGATGTAGAGCCGCCCGTCGAGACCATCCTTGGCCCATTCGATGTCCATCGGTCGCCCGTAGTGGCCCTCGATGGCGCAGGCGTAGCCGGCCAGCTCGAGGACGTCCTCGTCGGTAACGCAGAACCGGGCCCGGTCGGCCTTCGGGGTGGGGATGTTGCGGACGGTGTTCTTCGTCTCCCCCTCGACGTAGATCATCTTGACCGCCTTGTCCCCGATCAGCCGGCGCAGCACCGCGCGGTGGCCGGCCTGATAGGTCGGCTTGTGCACGTAGAACTCGTCGGGGTCGACCGCGCCCTGGACCACGTTCTCGCCGAGCCCGTAGGCGCCGGTGATGAATACGACGTCGTGGAAGCCGGATTCGGTGTCCAGGGTGAACATCACCCCGGACGAGGCGAGGTCGGAGCGCACCATCTTCATGACGCCGATCGACAGCGACACCTTGAAGTGGTCGAAGTCCTGGTCGACCCGGTAGTGGATGGCCCGGTCGGTGAACAGGCTGGCGAAACACCGGCGGCAGGCGTCCAGCAGGCTCTCGGTGCCCTTGATGTTGAGGAAGGTCTCCTGTTGGCCGGCGAAGCTGGCGGTCGGCAGGTCTTCGGCGGTCGCCGAGCTGCGCACGGCCAGGCTGACGTCTTCGCCGTATTCCTCCTGAAGCTGCCGGTAGGCGGCCGTGATCTCGGCGGCGAGCTCCGGGGGAAGCCCTGCGCCATAAACGATTTCGCGGGCCTGCTTGCCCTTGCGCGCCAGCGCGGTGACGTCGTCGGGGTCGAGATCGTCAAGCGTGGCGTGCAGCGTGTCCCAGGCGCCGGCGCTGTCCAGCACGTGCCGGTAGGCCTCGGCGGTGATCGCGAACCCGTGCGGAACGCGCACACCCTGCCCGGTCAGCTTCTGGAACATCTCGCCCAGGGAGGCGTTCTTCCCGCCGACCAGTGGGACGTCCTCGATGCCGATTTCTTCGAAGAAGCGGATGTAGGTGAAATCGCTCATGGTGTTCTTCCTTCGGAAGGGTTGCATCAATACGCTTCGTAGATACCGCGGTTCGCTTTTCGCATGATCACCCGTGCAGTGCGGCCGGGTTGCTGCGGGACTCGGCGGCGAAAGCATCTGCGTTGCTGCTCAATTGCTCTCCCGTCACCCCCCTCACGATATGGCCGGGGGTGCGCCGCCGCAGCCGCCGTTTGGCCTCAGTAGTTGAGGACTTACGGCCCTGCTAGCAGGGCATTGGGGCGCGGAAGGTAGCACCATGGAGCAATTGACCGCGCTCGATGCCGGCTTTTTGGAGGTCGAGGACTCGGATCCACATGTCAGCCTGGCGGTGGGCGGCGTGTCGATCGTGGAGGGGCCGGTGCCGACCTACGGCGAGTTCGTCGCCCAATTCGCCGAGCGGGTCGCAACGGTACCGCGGTGCAGGCAGGTCCTGCGGACCCATCCGCTCGACCTGCGACCACCGGAGTGGGCCGATGACCCGCACTTCGACCTCGCGCGTCACGTGCACCGCGTCGCGCTGCCGCACCCGGGCGGCGACCCTGAACTGTTCGAGATGATCGCGTCGCTGATGGAACGCCGACTCGATCGTGAGCGACCGCTATGGGAGTCGTGGATCATCGAGGGGCTCAGCGGAAATCGGTGGGCGGTGCTCACCAAGATTCATCACTGCATCGCCGACGGCATCGCGATGACGCAGCTGTTCGCCAAGTTCGGCGACGACGACGGCGACGGTGGCACCTTTGCCGTCGACGTCGGCGCCGCCAGGAAGGTCGTTCGGCGCGGGGTGGATCTGTCCAAGATCAACCTCAATCCGTTGAGCTGGGTCAGCGGAATCGGGCGAAGCGCGTTCGGCGCGGTGACCGCGGCCGAACACGCGGCGATCGGGGCGGCCGAGCTGGCCACCACGCTGTTGCGTCCCGCCCCCCAATCTTCGCTGCACGGGCCGGTAACCGCGATGCGGCGGTACAGCGTGGCCCGCGCCCGGCTGCGGGACATGAACAAGGTCGCCCGGGCATTCGGGGTCACGCTCAACGACGTTGCGCTGGCAGCGATTACCAATAGTTACCGCGCCGTCTTGCTGGCACGCGGGGAACAGCCGGGCCGAGACTCGCTGCGCACGCTCGTCCCCGTCTCCGTCCGCGCGGTGGACCACTTCAATGTCGCCGGTAACCGGGTCTCGGCGATGCTGCCGTTGCTGCCCGTCGACGAGGCGGACCCGGTGCGGCAGCTGAAACTCGTGCACGACCGGCTCTCCCACGCCAAAGCGAGCGGTCAAAGCGAGGGTGGCAGCGCGATGGTGGTGGCCGCCAAGCGCACCCCGTTTGCGCTGTCGGCGTGGACGATTCGATTGCTCTCGCGATTCCCTCAACGCGCGGTCGTCGCCTTGGCGAGCAACGTTCCCGGCCCACGAAGCCGCCAGCGGCTGATGGGCCGCCGGGTGCTGGAACTCCTGCCGGTTCCTCCGATCGCCCTTCAGGTGCGCACCGGCATCGGAATGCTCAGCTACGCCGACAGTTTCGTCTTCGGCATCACCGCCGACTACGACTCGGCGCCCGACATCGACGCGCTCGCCGCCGGCATCGAGAAGGGGATGGCGCAATTGCTTGCGGCCGCGCGTACCCGGAACCGCAAGGCGTCATGACGCGCCGGACTCGGTGACGCGTTCATACGCCGTCAGCAGTAGGTGGTCGAACGCCGATCGGGCATCGAGGCGCGACCCGGCGGCGCGGAAGTCTTCGGCGATCTGCTCGGCGAGCGGCCGCAACTTGACGTTCGCTGCCTGGGAAAGCCATTTGAGCAATTCGAATGCCGCGCTGTCACTGAGGCCGTAGACCAGCATCAGCATGCCCTTGGCCTGTTCGATGCCGGCCCGGTTCTCGTTGATCTCGGCCACCCTGGCGCTGACGATCTCCTCCGTCCCCTGCCCGGTGGCCGGGGAGACGTCGATGTAAAACCCGTGCGTGCCGACGACGTCGCCGTCGTCGTCGAAGAACCGGTCACCCACAACGACGACGTGGCGCACATTCCCGCCGGTGTCGATGATTCGATGGCGGGTGCTGAACGCCTGCCGGGTGTTGACGATCTGATCGATGGTGGCCGCGACCTGCCCACGGTCTTCCGGATGCTTGTGCGAGAGCACCAGATCGGTGGTCGGCGTCATGCTCCCGGGCTCGTACCCGTGCATCCGCTGCACCTCTTCCGACCACTCCCAGCGCTGGTCGGTGAAGTAGAAGCGGAACCAGCCGGCGGGTTGTGCGGCGCCGCCTGCCAACGCCTGTTCGACGTCAGCCCGTTGGCCGTCCAGTTCCCACTTCATCTCAAACCTGGTCCTGCCTGGGACCGGCGGTGGCGGCGGGCCGGGTGTTTCTGCAGGGACCCGGGCCGCCGCCTGCCCGCCGGGGATCAGGCGTTGATGACCTCGCGCTGCGAGGCGTTTTCCTTGATGGCCGTCTGTCCGTCGCCGCGACCGACGGCGATCTTGCGCGGCTTGGCCCGCTCGGCCACCGGAATCCGCAGCCGCAGAACACCTTCGCTGTAGGACGCCTCGATCTTGTCGGTGTCGAGGTTCTCGCCGAGCACCAGTTGCCGGCTGAACACCCCGCGCGGGCGTTCGGTGGCCAGCATCTCGCGGTTCGGGTCGAGGGCGGGCCGCTCGGCGCGCACGGTCACGACGTTGCGCTCGATGTCGATGTCGAGCGACTCGGCGTTGATGCCGGGCAGGTCGAACTCGACGACGAACTCCTCGCCCTGGCGCCAGGCGTCCATCGGCATCACTGCCGGCCGGGCGGCCGTACCGAACACCTGGTGGGTAAAGCGGTCGAGGTCACGGAAGGGGTCGGAACGCATCAGCATGGTGGTCACCTCTCACTCCAATCTAGGCTGTGGTCTGGTTATTACCTATGTCTAATGACATAGATTTGGTATAGCACTGTCGACATAATCACGCAAGTATGGTAGATAGATTTCCTAGGCCAGCTAGCTTCGAGGAGACGCGTGATGACCGACCAACGCGGCGATTTCGGCGTCCCGGCGCCCGATCACGGCGTGTATGGCATCTCGGTGGCCGCCGAGCTGTCCGGCATCCCGGTGCAGTCGCTGCGCCTGTACGAGCGGTATGGGCTGGTCGCGCCGGCGCGAAGCAACGGCGGCACCCGCCGCTACAGCGCCGACGACCTGGCCCGGCTCAAGCGCATCAGCGAGCTGGTCGGCGCCGGTGTCAACCTGGCCGGCGTCGCCCGGATCCTCGACCTCGAGGATCACAACGCGACGCTCTCGGCGGCCAACACCGACCTACGGTCGACCAACCGGACCCTGCGGAAGGCCGCCAGAAGCACGAGGGTCACGCAGGGGGCCGGCGAACCCGGCGAAGGGGCCGGCTGAGGCACCGCGGTCCTCCGATTGCGCTCACCGACTTCGGGTACACAGCCTGCTGTGCCCTTGAGCTGAAGGAGATGCAATGGGAGAGGTGGCGGAAGCCAAGACCCAGGTGGTCGACGGCGCGCGGCGCGAAGCGGACGAATACCGCGGCGACGAGCCCCGGCCGTTGGCCGGCTACGTCGCGGTGCTGGTCATTTACACCGCCGTGGTGGCCGTCGCGACCACGGCCGCGCTCCTCACCGGGCGGACGTTGCCCACGCGGTGGCGGATTCAGGACCTGATCACGGTCACCCTTGGCACCCACAAGCTCTCCCGCACTTTGACCAAAGACGCGGTGACGAGCCCGTTGCGCGCGCCGTTCACCCGCTTCGCGGGCAGCGGCGGACCGGCCGAGGTCATGGAAGAGGTCCGGGAGGAAAGCCCGTTACGGCACAGCCTGGGTGAACTGCTGACGTGCCCGTTCTGCTTGGACATGTGGGTGGCGACCGGCTTCGCCATCGGCTTGGTCTTCGCCCCCAAATTCACCCGCCTGATCGCCGGCGTCTTCACCGTGTTGACCGGCGCCGACTTCCTTCAGCTGGCCTACTCGATGGCGCAGCAGTCGGCGGAGGGCTGAGCGGCGTTCAGCCGGTCTTCGGCATCGGGATGCCCTCGCTGGCCGCGAACTGCGCGTCCTCCTCGGAGGACAACCCGATCGACACCACCGACCGGGCGAACAGCGCGTCGGTCAGGTAGGCCAGCGACACCGCCCACCGGTTGACGCCCCGCGGGATCGCGTACAGGTGATACGACCGGGTGACGATCTTGGCCGGCAGGCCCGAAAGGTGGATGTTCATCGGGTTGGCCACCGCCTGCCACGGTCCCAGGTCGACCACCAGGCCCAGGTTACGGTGCTTGTACTGCTTGGGCGTGCCGTAACCGAGGCTGGCCGCCACGTTGCGGGCCAGCACCTTGCCCTGGCGGGTGGCATGCTGGGCGGTGGGCGGCGTGATCTTTCCCGGCTGGGTCAGGTCGGGGACCGCGGCCGCGTCGCCGGCCGCGAAGACGTCGGGGTGATCCGGCACTTGCAGATCCGCCTGCACTTTGAGCCGGCCCCGCTCGGTCGGCAGCCCCAGATTCTGGATCAGCGGCGCGCCGGTGACGCCGGTCACCCAGGCGACCGTGCGCGTGTCGATGCGGGAATCGTCACTGAGCACGACGTGATCGCCGTGAGCCTCCTTGAGGGTGAGGCCGAGCCGGACGTCGATCCCGCGCCGGCGGAGCACCTTCTGCGCGGCGTCGCCCAGCTTCTTGCCGACTTCGGGCATCACCTGCTCGGCCAGATCGAGGAGTACGAAACGGACGACGGCGGGGTCGAAGCGCATCTGCTTGGCTGCCGCGTCGGCCAGCGCCCGCAGTTGAGCCACCAGTTCGGTGCCCGAGTAGGAGGCCCCGACCACGACGACGGTGCGGCGGGCCTGGGCCACCTGCGGGTCGTCCTCGATGTTGGCCAGCTCGAGCTGCTCCACGAAATGGTCTCGCAGGTATAGGGCCTCGGCTGTGGTCTTCAAGCCGCGCGCGCACGTCGCGAGGCCCGGCACGTCGAAAAGCCGTGTCACCGAACCCGGCGTGAGCACCAACCGGTCCCAGGCCATGGTGTGGCTGCGCTCTTCGGGATCGCACCAGCTCAGCGTTCGCTGGGCGAAGTCCACACCATCGACGCGGCCGCGCACCACGTGCACGCCTTTGAGGCTGTTGGCCAGGGGGATCGCCACGAACCGGGCATCGACGACCCCACCGGCAACGTCGGGCAGCAGCGGGGTGTACAGCATGTAATCCACCGGGGAGACGATTGTGATGTCGGCCCGCACCCGCCGTCGCCGCAGGATGCGGGCCAGGCGGTGCGCGCAGGTGAATCCGGTGAAGCCGCTGCCAACGATCACTATCGAGGTCATTAATCCGA
Source organism: Mycobacterium sp. E2238 (assembly GCF_001672665.1). NCBI lineage: Bacteria > Bacillati > Actinomycetota > Actinomycetes > Mycobacteriales > Mycobacteriaceae > Mycobacterium > Mycobacterium sp. E2238. The sequence continues at coordinate 14,788 of NZ_LZKF01000141.1, forward strand.
GTGTAGGACGGACGCCCCGCCTAAATCCGGGCCGCCCTTCGCGGTTGCGCGTGGCCGGTCCGCGCGATTATCGTCAAAAATGTTTGGTGGCAGCGCATTACGCGCATGCAGTGGCGGTGCGCAGTGTTCTTGCCGGCTGCGACATGGGCCTATCGTCTGGACGCCCGAGGCTCGAGCTTCGCTATTTGGCTTATCGACTTTCGCTTGGTGGGTTGACACATTGATGATCACAAGAAGACTTGGATAAACGAGGCGTGGCTCTCGGGAAGGAGTATGCCCGGATTCGACAGGGGGATGCTATGCGAGAGGGCAGTACGGCGGTCGTCGCGCAGCTCGCGGAAATGGTGTCCGACCTCGGCCGGCAGGACACAGATACCGCGGCGGGCCTCAGCGAACTGATCGGCAACGGCGTAATGCACGTCGCGGGTTCGCAGTACGCGGGCATCACCATGGCGGAGCGGAGCAGGGCCGTCACCAACGTGGCCGCCACCCATCGGTACCCGATGGTGCTGGACGCCATCCAGAACCGATACGGGGAGGGGCCGTGCGTTGAGGCGGCCTGGCGCCACCACGTGATGCACGTCGAGGACCTCACCGCCGACGAGCGGTGGCCGCGGTATCGGCGGTATGCGCTCGAGCAGACTCCGATCCGGTCCATTTTGTCGTTCGAGTTGTTCGTCGACCGCGGCAGCATGGCCGCGCTCAACTTCTATGCCGACTCCCCGCACGCTTTCCACGACGACGCGGTGGAGCTCGGCACCGTCTACGCCACGCACATCGCACTGGCGTGGTCAATCATGCGCCGCCAGGACCAATTCCGCAGCGCCCTGGCCTCGCGGGACATGATCGGACAGGCCAAGGGAATCGTCATGGAGCGCTTCAACCTCGACGCCGTCGAAGCGTTCGAACTGCTCACCCGGCTTTCGCAGCGATCCAACACCAGGCTCATCGACATCGCGAAATCGTTGATCGAGAGCGAGCATCCACTCAAACGCCGGCGCCGCTGAGGCGGCGTTTCGGGGGCCGCGAGACGGGTATGTGCTTAGCGCATGAAGGCTGTCACGTGGCACGGCAAGCGCGACGTTCGGGTGGAGTCGGTGCCCGATCCGAAGATCGAGCAACCCACCGACGCCATCATCGAAGTCACGTCGACCAATATCTGCGGTTCCGACCTGCACCTGTATGAGATCCTCGGGGCCTTCATGAAGCCAGGGGACATCCTCGGGCACGAACCCATGGGAGTCGTGCGTGAGGTCGGGGGCGAAACCGGCGACCTGCGGGTCGGGGACCGGGTCGTCATCCCCTTCCAAATCTCTTGCGGCAGTTGCTACATGTGCGACAAGCGGCTCTACACCCAGTGCGAGACCACCCAGGTGCGCGACCAGGGCATGGGGGCCGCGCTGTTCGGCTACTCGGAGCTCTACGGCGAGGTCCCCGGCGGCCAGGCCGAGCTGTTGCGCGTCCCGCAGGCCCAGTTCACTCACATCAAAGTTCCTGTGGGACCGCCGGATTCGCGGTTCGTCTACCTGTCTGACGTGCTGCCCACCGCCTGGCAGGCGGTGGCCTACGCCGACATCCCGGACGGCGGCACGGTTACCGTGCTCGGCTTGGGCCCGATCGGCGACATGGCCGCCCGCATCGCCGATCACCTCGGTTATCGGGTGATCGCCGTGGACCTGGTGGCCGAACGCCTCGGACGTGCCGCGCAGCGCGGCATCCACACCATCGACCTGGGGCGGCTGGACTCGCCACTGGGGGAGGCGATCCGGGACCTGACCGACGGGCGCGGCTCCGACTCGGTCATCGATGCGGTGGGCATGGAAGCGCACGGTTCCCCGGCGGCCAAACTGGCCCAGCAGGCCACCGGCATGTTGCCGGACTTCATCGGCAAGCGGCTCATGCAGACCGCCGGCGTGGACCGGCTCAGCGCCCTGTACTCCGCCATCGACATCGTGCGCCGCGGCGGCACGATATCTCTGATCGGCGTGTACGGCGGGATGGCCGACCCGCTGCCGTTGCTCACCCTCTTCGACAAGCAGGTGACCCTTCGGATGGGACAGGCGAACGTGAAGAGGTGGGTGGACGACATCATGCCGCTGCTCACCGATGACGACCCGCTCGGGGTCGACACCTTCGCGTCGCACATGCTGCCCCTCGACCAGGCGCCGCACGCCTACGAGATCTTCCAGAAGAAGCAGGACGGTGCGGTTAAGGTCATGTTAAGGCCCTGAAAACCGCTGTGCGGCAAGGCCTCTCCGATTCACCGTTTGGGGGAGGCCCCGGTAGGGTATTGAAAGCGCCATGACATCCGCAGAAGCCTCCGTCCCCACACCCACCGGAGAGGTGTGGCCGGGCCGCGCCTACCCCCTGGGCTCCACCTACGACGGGGCGGGCACCAACTTCGCCGTCTTCAGCGAAGTGGCCGAGCGGGTGGAGCTGTGCCTGTTCGACGCCGAGGGCACCGAGAGCCGGGTCCCGCTGCCCGAGGTCGACGGCTACATCTGGCACGCCTACATCCCCAACATCGAACCCGGACAACGCTACGGCTACCGCGTGCACGGCCCGTACGACCCGCAGAACGGCTTGCGGTGCAACCCGAACAAGCTGCTGGTGGACCCGTATTCGAAGGCCATCGACGGGTCGTTCGAGTGGGACCAGGCCCTGTTCAGCTACAACTTCGGCGACCCGGACAGCCGCAACGACGACGACTCCGCCGCCTTCATGCCGAAGTCGGTGGTGATCAACCCCTACTTCGACTGGGGCAACGACCGGCCACCGGACCACCAATACGCCGACACGGTCATCTACGAGGCGCACGTCAAGGGCCTGACGCAGACGCACCCCGACATCCCCGAGCAGCTGCGCGGCACCTACGCGGGCGTCGCGCACCCGGTGATCATCGAGCACCTCAAGAACCTCGGCGTCACGGCCATCGAGCTGATGCCGGTGCACCACTTCGCCAACGACTCCACCCTGGTCGACAAGGGCCTGTCAAATTACTGGGGCTACAACACGATCGGATTCTTCGCACCCGACTTCAAGTACTCCAGCTCCGCCTCGCCCGGCGGGCAGGTGCAGGAATTCAAGGCCATGGTGCGCGCCCTGCACGAGGCCGGCATCGAGGTCATCCTCGACGTCGTCTACAACCACACGGCCGAGGGCAACCACATGGGCCCGACGCTGTCGATGCGCGGCATCGACAACGCCGCGTACTACCGGCTCGTCGACGACGACAAGCGGTACTACATGGACTACACCGGTACCGGCAACAGCCTCAACGTCGGGCACCCGCACGCCCTGCAGCTGATCATGGACTCGCTGCGCTACTGGGTGACCGAGATGCACGTCGACGGCTTCCGCTTCGACCTCGCCTCGACGCTGGCCCGCGAGTTCTACGACGTCGACCGGCTGGCCACGTTCTTCGAACTGGTGCAACAGGATCCGACCGTCAGCCAGGTCAAGCTGATCGCCGAGCCGTGGGACGTCGGGCCGGGTGGCTACCAGGTGGGCAACTTCCCGCCGCAGTGGACGGAATGGAACGGCAAGTACCGCGACGCCGTCCGGGACTTCTGGCGCGGCGAGCCCTCGACCCTCGACGAGTTCGCCTACCGGCTGTCCGGATCGGCCGACCTCTACGAGCACACCGCGCGGCGTCCGGTCGCGTCGATCAACTTCGTCATCGCCCATGACGGGTTCACGCTGCGAGACCTGGTGTCCTACAACGAGAAACACAACGAGGCCAACGGCGAGGACAACAACGACGGCGAGAGCCACAACCGGTCCTGGAACTGCGGCGCGGAGGGTCCGACCGACGACCCGGACGTCAACGCGCTGCGCGCGCGCCAACAGCGCAACTTCCTCACCACGCTGCTGCTGTCGCAGGGCGTGCCGATGATCTGCCACGGCGACGAGCTTGGCCGCACCCAGCACGGCAACAACAACGGGTACTGCCAGGACAACGAACTCACCTGGATCGACTGGTCCAAGACCGACAACGGCCTGCTGGAGTTCACCCGCCTCGTGTCGGCGCTGCGCGCCAACCATCCGGTGTTCCGCAGGCGCCGGTTCTTCTCCGGCAAGCCGCTGGGCCGCCGCGGCCAGGACGGGCTGCCCGACATCGCCTGGTTCACCCCCGAGGGAACCGAGATGACCGAGGAGGACTGGGGCGCGGGATTCGCGAAGTCCGTCGCGGTGTTCCTCAACGGACACGGCATCCCGGACCGCGACGCGCGGGGCCAGCGGGTGCTCGACGACTCGTTCCTGCTCTGTTTCAACGCCCACTACGAGCCGATCGAATTCACGTTGCCGGCAAAGGAATTCGGTGCATCGTGGCAGCTCGTGGTCTTCACCGGCCCCGACGAGGAGACGCCCGCGGAGGAGGTGCCCGGCGGTGGCACGCTCACCGTGGACGCGCACACGGCCGTGGTGCTGCAGGCCCCCGAGGGGGGCTGATCCCGCCCGGGTGGCCGGGGACCTTCCGCCCATGGATTGATTACCTTGTGCCCTCGGGCATCGGCCGTCGATCCGCGCACACTGTCGGGTGCGCGCCGTGGGGGAAGGAAGGGGCAGCCGATGGACGGGCGGAGCCCCGAGGCGTGCCTCAACGACGTGGCCTGGTGCAGGCGGATCGCCCTAGCGGTGGTGTTCGCCATCGCGACGATGACGTGGGTGGGCTGGGCGACGGGTATTGACCGACTGACCCGCATCCACCCGACCTGGCCGGAGATGATGCCCTGGACGGGCGTTTGGCTGGTGGGGCTGGGTGCGGCGATTCTGCTCCAGTCGGGGCGCCCCTCGCTCGGGCGCGCGTGGGGCGGGCGAGGACTGGCACTGGTCGTGGGCGTCCTCGCCGTGATCGTGCTCGCGGAGTACGCCACCGGCAGGCCGTCGACCGGATTCGACCAGGTGTGGTTCGGTGACGCGGTCCGTGCATCACGATGGAGCTGGCCGGGGCGGCCGAGCCCGCAGACAGGCGTGTCGGCGCTGTTCCTGGCGGCGGCCACCGGCCTGATCCGAGTGGATCGCGGGACGCGCGTGGTCCGGCCCGCGTGCACCGCCGCCGGCGGTGCCATCCCATTCGTCACGGTCGGTGCCTACCTCTTCGACGCGCTGGCGCTGGTGGGCACCTCGTCTTCGACCGGCCAGGCACTGATGACGGCGTCGGCGCTGCTGCTGGTCGCCGCGGCGACGGCGCTGGCGCGCCCCGACCGGTTCCCGGTCGCCTGGCTGCTCGCCCGCCCCGACCGGAAGTCGCTGCTTCGGCTGGCCGGCCTGCTCGCCGCGCTTCCGGTCGTCGTCGCGGTTTCGCGGCCGATCTTCCTGGCGCTCGGGGTCGGACCGCACGCCGAGTGGACCTTCTCGATCCTGCTGGGAACCCTCGTCGTCGGGGTGATCACTTTCGTGTTCATCCAGAACGAGCAGAAACTGCTGATCGAGAAGGAGCTGGCCAGTACCGAGCGCGCCGAGGCCGAGGCGCGCTACCGCATCCTCGCCGACAACGCGGTCGACGTCATCGTGCACCTGCGCGACGGCGAGCTTGCGTGGGTCTCGCCGTCCGTGGAGGCCGCGTTGGGCCGCGCCCCGCAAGACTGGACCGGCTCGGATTTCGACCAGTACATCCATCCGCGTGACCTCGAGGCGGTCATGACCGCGCTGGGGAGGGTCGCGGCCGGCGAATCGATGCTGCAACGGTTCCGGGTGCGTTCCGCCGACGGCAACTACCACTGGGTCGAGGGCCACGGAAAACCGTACGTCGACGCCGAGGGCAACACCGACGGCCTGATCGCCGCGGTGCGCGTCATCGACGAGCAGGTGGAGGCGGAGCGGCGGCTGGAACGGATGGCGAGGTTCGACACCCTTACCGGGCTGGTGAACCGGGCCGAGGCCATCAGCCGATTCGAGGCCGCGATGCAGAAGCCGCGACCGCTCGGGACGTACGTGGGGGTCCTGTTCTGCGACGTCGACCGCTTCAAGGAGGTCAACGACACGTGGGGCCACGGGGTGGGCGACTGTGTGCTGGCGACCCTCGCCGCGCGGATCCGCGAAAGTGTGCGCGCGGGTGACACGGTGGGCCGGATGGGCGGCGACGAGATGCTCGTCCTGCTGCCCGACATCCACAGCATGGACGAGCTCGTCCAGATCGCCGAGAAGATTCGCTGCCGTGCCGCCGAACCCATTGCGGTATCCGGGAAGTGGTTATCGGCGACGCTGAGCATCGGCGCCACGCTTGCCATGCCCGGCGAGTCCGTCGACGCAATCACCGCCCGGGCGGACGCGGCCATGTATCGGGCCAAGCTGGGTGACCGGAACACCGTGGTTCGCAACTAAATTGCCGAGCCCCCGCCCTGCGACGCGTGATATCCGGTAGGTTTTTGCCGACGGCAGCTCGTTACAAGAGAGGGCAAATATGTCAAGGACAGTGGTGGTCGGCGCCTCGAGCGGACTGGGTCGCTGCATCGGCGTCGGTCTCGCCCAGCGCGGCGACCAGGTCGCGCTGTTGGCCCGGCGCCGCGAGCGCATCGAGGCGGCGGCCAGGGAGGCCGGCTCCGGCGCGATCGCCATCGAATGCGACGTCACCGACGAGGCGTCGTGCCGGTCGGCGATCGCCGCCGCCGTCGACGCCCTGGGCGGCATCGACAACATCGTCTACACCCCCGCCGTCGGGCCGCTGGTCCGCATGGTCGACACGGACGCCGCGACATGGCGGCGCATCTTCGACACCAACGTCATCGGTGCGGCGCTGGTGACGGCCGCGGCGGTGCCGCACCTGACGGTCTCCGCGGGCAAAGCGGTCTACCTGTCCTCCGACGCGGGCACGTTCGGGCCGCCATGGCCGGGCCTGGGCGCGTACGGCGTCAGCAAGGCGGCCCTCGAGCGGATGGTCGACGCGTGGCGGGCCGAACACCCCGACATCGGCTTCACCACCTTCATCGTCGGGGAGTGCCCGGGCGGCGAGGGGGACGCGGCCACGGGAATGAACATCGGCTGGGACATGGACCTGGCCATGAAGGCCGTGCCGCTGTGGGCCTCCCGCGGCTGCATGCCCGGCAAGCTGATGCCGGTCGAGGACCTCGTCGACGTGGTGCACACGATCCTGCGGACGAATGCCGCGACCTCGATGCCGGTGGTGGTGGCCAGGGGCGCGCCCGCCAGCCCCGCGGCGTTCGCGGATTCCGCACAGTCCTAGCGGCAGTCTTAAGCGCGGCCCAACTTCTCGCGGACGAGGTCGGTCAGGAAACGCCCGGCCGAGGTCGGCCGGAAGGCGCGGGCCGCCCCGGTGAGCGCCTCGCGCGCGTCCGGTGGCAGCTCGATGTCGGCGGCGGCGACGTTGAACTCGAGCTGCTCGACGCTGGACGCGCCGGGGATGGCGACGACGCCCGGAAAACTGATCAGCCAGGCCAGTGCCACCTGAGCGGGCTTGGCGCCGACCGTGGTCGCGACGTCGCGCAGCGTCTGCAGCAGCGGCTCGACGCGGCGCAGATTCTCGGTGCCGAACAGCGAGTTCAGCGCCCGAATGCCCCCGGGACGGTTGTCCAGGCCGTACTTGTCGCCCAGCAGGCCCTGTTCGAGCGGGCTGTAGGCGATCACGATGCGATTCTCCCGCTCGGCGAAGGGCACCAGATCCTCCAGCGCGCCGGCGTGGGCCAGCGAGAAGTGGACCTGGTTGCTCACGACCGGTCGCCCGAGCGCCGCGTCGGCCTTGCGCCACCGCTCGAGCGAGTAGTTCGAGACGCCGACCGCGCCGATCTTGCCGCTCTCGAGCAGGTCTCGCATGCCCGGCATGATCACCGTGTCGGGGACCAACGGGTTGGACTGGTGGATCTGGTAGAGCGGGATGCGGTCCAGCCCCAGGCGCCTGGCGCTGGCGCGCTCGCGCTGCTTGATCACGGCGGGGAACGGCGCGACCGGCATGATCTTGCTGGCCACCGCGACGTCCGCGCGCTCGTCGCCGAGCGCCTCGCCCAGGATCCGCTCGCTCTTGCCCAGCCCATACACCTCGGCGGTGTCGAACAGCGTCACCCCCAGGGCGCGGGCCCGGCGCACGATGTCACGCGCCGCGCCCGAGGCGTATCCCTCGCCGTAGCCCCACTCACGTGACCCGAACTGCCAGGTGCCCAAGCCGATTCGGCTGACCCGGCCCACTCCGTCGACGTCGAGATACTTCATGCGCCCACCCTAGCCAGGGATCTTGCCCAGCACGTAGTTGGCGATGCCCACCCCGGCCAGCCGCGGTTGGCCGGGGTCCGTGGTGCCGCTGCAGGACACCATCAGGTCGACGATGACGTTGGCCTTGGCCGCGATCGCGCGGGCCGAGCGGATCTGCAGGCCCTTGGGAGCGAGGTCCAGCGTGGTGATGCCGTTGGAGGCGTCGGCGGGCGTGCCCACCGAAAACGGGAGCGCCTCCCCGTTCGGGGGTGTCAGCGTCACGGTCAGGCCGCCGCATCGGCGCCATCCCGACAGCAACGTCCCCAGCTGCGCCTGGGCCGCCGCCGGGTCGTGGAAGGCCACCACGGCCTCGATGACCTGAGTGGACTTGAGAAAGCTGCGCGAGTCCCGGAACTCCGCCGCGCGGTATCCGGCGACGCCGGCGCCGCTATACGCGTCCGGCGTGCCGGGCGCGACACTGCCCCAGCATTCCGGCCGGTCGATGGCCCCTTCGGCGTTCGCGCGGCCCATGTTGTCCCACGTCTGGCCCGCCTCGATGTTCTCGTCGGTGGTGAGGTTCTTCAGGGCGTCGGCGCCCGGCAGGAGCGCGGCCAGGGCGTCGGGTGCGACCGGGCCCGGG
>NZ_LZKF01000142.1:0-14423 GCF_001672665.1 Mycobacterium sp. E2238
GCCCGGGTCTGCGGCTACGAGCTCACTTCGGGAAGCCACCCGGGATTCGGGCGGATCAGCCGGGTGCGGCTGCAGGTCAGCGGGGTGTGTGCGGGACGACGGGTGACCGCCCGAGCGCGAGCCGGGTGAATTCCGGTGGCTTCCCGGGTGCTGGCCATCTGGTGCATGGATTGGCCCGCGGTCGCGGCGGCCGCGGCCGCGGGTCTGCCCGCGACCGCCCCGGCGGCGGTCACGTTGGCCAATCGGGTGATCGCCTGCTCGGCGGCCGCCCGCGCGGCGGGGGTGCGGCGGGGGCTGCGGCGCCGGGAGGCGGCGGCCCGCTGCCCGCAGTTGCATGTCACCACGGCCGACGCGGACCGCGACGCCCGCTTCTTCGAGTCGGTCATCGCGGCGGTGGACGACCTGGTGCCGCGCGCCGAGGTGCTGCGGCCCGGGCTCTTGGTGTTGCCGGTGCGCGGGGCGGCCCGCTATTTCGGCTCCGAGGCCGACGCCGCCGAACGGCTGATCGACGCGGTGGCCGTGACCGGTGCCGAGTGCCAGGTCGGGATCGCCGACCAGTTGTCCACCGCTGTCTTCGCCGCGCGGGCGGGCCGGGTCGTCCCGCCGGGTGGCGACGCGAAGTTTCTGTCGGTGCTGTCGATCCGCCAGCTCGCCACCGAGCCCAGCCTGTGCGGCCCGGGGCGGGAAGAGTTGACGGACCTGTTGTGGCGGATGGGAATTCGCACCGTCGGGCAGTTCGCCGCGCTGTCGGCCACCGACGTGGCGTCCCGGTTCGGCGCCGACGGGGTGACCGCGCACCGGTTGGCCCGCGGCGAACCCGAGCGGGGGCCGTCCGGTCGGGAGCCGCCGGAGGAGCTGGAGGCCGTGCTGGACTGCGACCCGCCGATCGACCGGGTGGATGCCGCGGCCTTCGCCGGGCGCTCGCTGGCCGCCGCTCTGCACCGGACGCTGATGGCCGCCGGGGTGGGCTGCACCCGGCTGGGCATTCACGCCGTCACCGCCAACGGCGAAGAACTGCACCGGGTGTGGCGGTGCGCCGAGCCGTTGACCGAGGACGCCACCGCCGACCGGGTGCGCTGGCAACTGGACGGCTGGTTGAGCAGCCGGACCGCGCGCAACCCTCGCCCGACGGCCGCGGTGACACTGTTGCGGCTGCAGGCCGTCGAGGTGGTGTCGGCGGGGGCGCTGCAGTTGCCGCTGTGGGGCGGCCTGGGCGAGGAGGACCGGCTGCGGGCCCGCCGGGCACTGGTGCGGGTGCAGGGCCTGCTCGGCCCGGAGGCGGTGCGGGTGCCGGTGCTGTCCGGCGGGCGCGGGCCGGCCGAACGCATCACGTTGACCCCGCTGGGTGACGAACCGGTTCCGCGGGCCGACCCGGGACTGCCGTGGCCCGGTCGGCTGCCCGAGCCGGCACCGGCGGTGCTGCTCGATGACCCGGTGGAAATGCTTGACGCCCAAGGGAATCCGGTTCGGGTGACGAGCCGGGGGCTGTTCTCCGCCGACCCGGCGGGGCTGAGGATGCACGGCCGGGACGAGCGGCTGGACTGGTGGGCGGGACCGTGGCCGGTCGACGAGCGGTGGTGGGATCCCGACGTGGGAAAGGGTCGCACCGCCCGCGCGCAGGTCCTGCTGGAGGGCGAGCGGGCGTTTCTACTGTGCTACCGCCAGCGGCGCTGGTACCTCGAGGGCGGCTACGAGTAACGGTGCTTTATCCGGTGGGCCGCAACGCGTCCGGCGTCAGGTCCTTGAGCGACGGATACCCGTCGACGGCCATGATCAGGTCCGCCTCGGCCAACAAGGAGCGCAGCACGTGCACGACGCCGTCGACGCCGCCGAGCGCCAGGCCGTAGGCGTAGGGGCGGCCGATGCCCACCGCGGTCGCCCCCATCGCCAGGGCCTTGATGATGTCGGCGCCGCTGCGGATGCCCGAGTCGAACAGCACCGGCAGACCGTCGGCGGCCTCGAGCACCTCGGGAAGGCAATCCAGCGTCGGCAGTCCACCGTTGGCCTGCCGCCCGCCGTGGTTGGAACAGTAAATACCTTCGACACCAATGTCTTTGGCGCGGCGCACGTCGTCTGGGTGGCAGAGGCCCTTGACCATCAGCGGCAGGCTGGTCTCCGACCGCAGCCACTCCAGGTCGTCCCATCGGAACGGCCCCCCGAAGATCGGCAGCTTGCGCACCGCCGCCTCGGTGGCGTCCTCGCCCCGGCTCAGGCCGGCGCGAAAAACCGGATCGCTGGTGTAGTTGGCCAGGCAGCCGCTGGGCACCTGCGGGTAGTTCCCGCCGCTCAGATCACGCGGGCGCCAGCCGGTGACCCAGGTGTCGAGGGTGACGGCGATGCCCTTGAAGCCGGCCGCCTCGGCGCGGTGCACCAGGCTGGCGGCCATCTTTCGATTCGGCGGCGTATACAGCTGGAAAAACGCCGGGGTATCGCCCAGCTCGGCGGCGATGTCTTCCATCGGGTCGGACGTGAGCGTTCCCACGAAGAACGGGACCCCCGTGCGGACCGAGGCCCGTGCGCAGGCCATGTCCCCGTGCCCGTCCGGGTCACAAACCCCGATGACGCCGATGGGTGCCATGAAGATCGGGGACGGAAACCTGATCCCGAACAATTCGATGGACATGTCGCGTTGCTCGGGGGCAATCCCCATCCGCGGATACAAGCCCCACCGCTTGAAGGCCTCGCAGTTGGCGCGCTGCGTGTGTTCGTCGCCGGCGCCGCCGGCGACATACCCGAGGACTTTCGGCGGCATCGCCGCCGACGCCTTCTCCTCCAGCTCATCGAATCTGATCGGGTACTGGGGCTGATTTCCGTGCAGCGATTGGTCGTACAGCTCGGTTTGGTAGTCGGCGAAAGCCATGACCGTGGCAGTACCCCACGCTCAGGGGGTCAAACGACGACCCGCGGCCTACGTCCGTCCGGCGCGGACCGCCTGCGCCCGCGCCATCAGCCCGCCGCCTCCTGGCAGCGCACCCACGACCGTGCGGGCCAACCGATCGCGCCCGCGGACGCCGTCCGTCCTGGCCTTGCCGGCCCGCAAGTGGCGCCAGCCCAGGCCCGCCCACGACGCCGCGACGGCGGCGTCGGTCAACCCGCCGCGCGCCCGGCGCCGATCGACCAGCGCCAGGCCGAGCGCGGTGATCGAGTGCACCGTGTCGACCCAGACTCCGGCGGCCAGCACCTCCGGGCCGGGGTCGATGCCCGACAGCAGCGACTGGGCGACGTGACGCGCGCCCAGGATCCGGGTGACGATGAGCGCCTTGCGGTCGACCTGCACCCCGTGGATGTGGTCCAGCACCTGCGACGGGGCGGTCAGCAGCACGGCGCCCCATCCCGCGCGCAGGACTTCGATGACACGAATCTTCATGGCCTATAGGCTTACCCGCGCGCAAACGACCCAACCCGTTCGATGAACCGGTCGAAGAAGGCCGCCGCGTCCACGTCGACCCCGATCAGCGCGTTGGGTTCCCGGCGCCCCGACCAGTCGGTCACCGTCATGGCGCGGGTCAGGGTCCCCGTCAGCTCGATGTCGACCGTCGCGGGCCGCGTGGTGACCAGCTCGGGGTCCAGCGCCACCGCGGCGGCCAGCGGATCGTGCAGATGTGCCTGGTATCCGTGGCCGATGTCGTGGTAGGCCTCCAGGTAAAACCGCATCGCGTCCTCGATCACCCGGATCAGGGGGTTGGACGCCGTCGACCGGGTACCGGGTTCGTCGTCCGCGCTCATCGGCGTCGCCGTCGATCCCGCAGCGTCCGCCAACCTGGCGAGGTGATCTGGCGTCATCGCCACCTTGCGGGTCAGGTCCAGGCCGCAAAGGATCGGAAGGCGATCTTGGCCAACGGTTTCGGGGTCCCATGCCGCAAGCACCTCGGCCGCGGCCTCGGGGTCCACGCTGATGTTCCATTCGGCCACCGCGGTGGTGTTGCCCCGGTGATCGTAGGAACCGCCCATGATGACCAGGCGGCGCAGCAGCGTCGGCAGCGCCGGTTCGGCCCGCAGCGCCAGCGCCAGATTGGTCAGCGGGCCGGTCGCCACGCCGATGAGTTGACCGGGAAAGGCGCGCGCGGCGCGCACCCATGCGGTCGCCGAGTCGTGGTCGGTGAGGCGGCGATCGGTGGGCGGCAGGTCGGCATAGCCTAATCCCCTGGGGCCGTGGACTTTTGACGGCAGGCGCATCGGCCCGGTCAGGGTCTCGCCGGAGCCCTTGGAGACCGGCACGCCGGTAACACCGCACAGCTCGAGCAGGCCCAGGTTGTTCTCGCAAACCTGCTGCACCGCAACGTTTCCCCCGGTGGAGGCGATTGCGACCACCTCGGCGTCGGGGCTGGCGAACAGGTACATCAACGCCAGCGCGTCGTCGACGCCGGTGTCGACGTCGACAAATACGGGCGACTTCATTGTGTCCAAGATACTCAGGCCAGCGACTAGGCTGGCACGATGCCAACGACGTCGGAGCCCCCCGAGGGTGCTGAGTTAAAGCCGCACTTCGACGATGTGCAGGCTCACTACGACTTGTCGGACGACTTCTTCCGACTGTTTCTCGACCCCACCCAGACCTACAGCTGCGCCTACTTCGAACGCGACGACATGACGCTGGAAGAAGCGCAGATCGCCAAGATCGACCTGGCCCTCGGCAAGCTCGGGCTGCAACCGGGCATGACGTTGCTCGACGTCGGTTGCGGTTGGGGCGCGACCATGATGCGCGCGATGGAAAAGTACGACGTCAACGTCGTCGGCCTCACCCTGAGCCGCAACCAGGCCGATCACGTCGAGGGGCTGATCGCGAAGTCGCAGAGCACCCGTTCGGCGCGGATCCTGCTGGAGGGCTGGGAGAAGTTCGACGAACCGGTCGACCGGGTCGTCAGCATCGGCGCGTTCGAGCACTTCGGGCACGAGCGCTACGACGCGTTCTTCGCCCTGATGCATGACCTGTTGCCCGACGACGGGGTCATGCTGCTGCACACCATCACCGGACTGCACCCGCTGGAGATGGCCGAGCGTGGCATGCCGCTTTCGTTCACCTTCGCCCGGTTCATCAAATTCATTGTCACCGAGATCTTTCCGGGTGGGCGGCTGCCGTCGATACCGATGGTGGAAGAGCGCGCCACCGCCAACGGGTTCACGGTGACCCGCGTGCAGTCGCTGCAACCGCACTACGCGAAGACCCTCGACATCTGGGCCGCCGCGCTGCAGGCCCACAAGGACGAGGCCATCGCGGTGCAGTCCGAGGAAGTCTACGAGCGGTACATGAAATACCTGACCGGTTGCGCAGACGCGTTCCGGGTCGGATACATCGACGTCAACCAGTTCACGCTGCAGAAGTGACTGCCAGAGCACCCGACCCTTACGGCCAGGCCGAGGCGAACGTGACCACCAGGACGTCGCGCTGCGCCGGGCCGGAGCCGTCGATCGGCCGGATCGGAGAGACGCCGTGCAGGGTGCGGCGGTCGTCGCCCAGCATCAGGGTGCCGGGCTCGGCCAGCGTGGTCGCCAGCAGCTGCCTGCCGTCCAGGTCGCAAACCGTGCTCTCGCCGCCGATGGCGTTGCGCCGCCGGACCAGCAGCGAGCTGACCAGCGTGACGCCGTCGCGGTGCATACCCTCCGGCGTCGGATGCGCGCCCTCATCCGTCGACGACCGGGTGCGGAACGGATGCACCTTGACGTTCCAGTCATCCACGTCGTCCAGGGCCGCAGCCACCCGGGCCAGCAGGCCGATCACCTTGTGCAGCAAGGGGTCCCGGGCGAACGCGTCGGTCAGCGGCTCAAACTCGCGGTCCTTGCCGACGTAGAGGGGATTGGATTCCTCCGGCTGCACGAACGTGCTCCTGGGCATCGGGCGCAGCACGCCATCGCGAAACGAGTACTGGCCGTAGCGGCGCATCCGCTGCACGCCCAACTCCGCCGCGTACGGGTCGGGGGCCAGATGTTGCCAATGCCGGGCGAACCGGGTCCACTCTTCGCGGGCCGCGCCCAGGCTTCGGGTCACGTCGAACGAGGACATCACCGCAGCACCCGTCGTGGCGACCTGCCGGGCCGCGGCGGCCACCGGGTCGGCGTCGGCCCGCTTCTCGGACAGAGTCCGCGTCATCGCGCCGGAATACCGCAATCGGATGCGCCTGAAACGCGCCGACCTACCAGTGAACCCCGGGGACCAGTCGCACCAAGCGCTTGACCGGTCGCGGTGTCCGGATGCCGCGCGTGACGCCTCGCGCCGGGCGCCTCGGTCGGCGTGGGGGAGCCGCGGGCGGTTCGGTGGTCAGGCCGCGGGCTGCGGCCGAGTCGGGGTAACCGAGGTAGAGCTGGTGCAGGATGCGCCGCGACGTCCGCGGCGCGAAGTAATTGCCGACTTCGGCGAGCGTGCCCAGCGGGGTGTCGATGCGCGCCGGCTTTTCCACCAGCCCGCGCACCACCATGGCGGCCGCGCGCTCCGGGCTGATCGCGGGCACCGGGTTGAGCCGGTGCGACGGCGCGATCATCGGCGTACGAACCAGTGGCATATGGATATTGGTGAAGGTGATGTGGTCGGACAGCGTCTCCGAGCCGACCACGTCGGCGAAGGCATCGAGCGCGGCCTTGGTGGGCAGGTACGAGCTGTACTTGGGGTTGCGCGCCTGCACGCCCGCGCTGGAGACGTTGACCACGTGGCCGAAGCGGCGCTCGCGCCAGTGCGGCAGCAGGGCCAGCACCATCCGCACCGCGCCGAAGTAGTTCACCGCCATCACCCGCTCGTAGTCGTGGAGCCGGTCGGTGGAGTTGACCACCGAGCGGCGGATCGACCGCCCGGCGTTGTTGACCAGGTAGTCGACGTGGTCGAAGCGCCCCAGGATGTCCTTGACGGTGTGCTCGACCGAGGTGGAATCGGTGACGTCACAAGTGAAAGCGTGGGCGTCACCGCCGCCCGCACGGATCTCGGCAACGAGCTCGTCCAGCGCTTCGGCGTTGCGGGCCAGGGCGAACACCGTCGCGCCCTTTTCGGCGACCGCGATGGCCGCCGCCCGGCCGATGCCGCTGGAGGCGCCGGTGATGATGACGTGCCGGCCGCGCAGCGGTCCCTTCGGATCGTCGCGGCGCGCCCGGTCCGGGTCGAGGTGCTCGGCCCAGTACCGCCACAGCTTGGGCGCGTAGCTGGAGAACTCGGGCACGTCGATGCCCTTGCCGCGCAATGCTTTCCGGGTCTGGTCGCTGACGAACGTGGGCTTCAGGTCGACGAGGTCGAAGACCTCGGCCGGGATCCCCAGCTGGGTGGCCGCCATATTGCGCAGCACCCGGGCCCGCCCGCGCACCTTGAGCACCGGGGCGGCCACCGAGCCGGGCAGCGATCCGCGTGCCGGCGGGAGCCCGGCCTCCTTGGCGACGCCCCGGTAGATGCCGCGCAGCCCAACGGTTTTCGGGGCGGTCAGGTGGAAGGCGCGGCCGTCGCAACCCTCGGCGTGCATCAGCGCGACGAGCGCGTCGGCGACGTAGTCGACCGGCACGATGTTGGTGCGGCCGGTGTCGGGCAGCAGGATGGGCGTCAACGACGGCAACAGCGCCAGCTTGGCCAGGACGCCGAAGAAGTAGTACGGCCCGTCGATCTTGTCCATCTCGCCGGTCCGCGAGTCGCCCACCACCACCGCGGGGCGGTAGATCCGGTAGCGCAGCCCGGGCGCCGAGCGCACGAGCCGCTCGGCTTCGAACTTGGTCTGGTGGTAGGGGGTCGGGAGGTGCTGGCCGACGTCGAAATCGTCCTCGGTGTATTCGCCGGCAAAGTCGCCCGCCACGGCGATCGAGGACACGTGGTGCAGCGTTGCGCCCAGCCGCTGCGCCAGCTGGATGACGGCGCGGGTGCCTTCGACGTTGGTGGCCCGCTGCTCGGCCTCGCCCGCGGTGATGTCGTAGATCGCCGCGCAGTGCACCAGGTGATCGACGCGGCCCAGCTCGGCGAGGATCGCCTCGGTCAGCTCCAGCTCCGGCAGCCCCGCCACCAGTGGTTTCGCCCGCTCGCCCCACTCGGCTGCGAGCCGCTCGAAGCGGCCCAGCGACTGCCGCCGGACCACCACCCACACCTGCGCATCGGGCCGGGTCTGCAGCAGACGGTCGACGACGCGGCGACCAATAAACCCGGTACCGCCGGTAACGACATAACGCATGGAGTCATCGTGGCGGCTGGCGACCGCCCCCGTCAACCCAGTGGCGATCGCAAGCGCGGCGTTGGCCGGGCGCGGCGGGTCGCCACCATCAACCCAGTGGCGATCGCAAGCGCGGCGTTAGCCGGGCGCGGCGGGTCGCCACCATCAATGCGGTGTCAGCTGTGGAAGTCCCGGATGCCGTCCCAGTCGACCAGGGTCCAGCCGGTCATCGGGTTCCCGGTGATCACCACGCGTCCGATGTTGGGCAGCGGGTGGCTGGTCAGCAGGGTGTCCTTGGCGTTCTTGGTGTTCATCAGCGTCCAGTACTCGATGGCGAATTTGTGCGAGAACACCACCGGATTGTGCTGGCCGCTGTTGTAGACCTTCTGGATGGCCGCGGTGAACTGCTCGTTGAACTGCTTGCCGCTGACGGACCCCGGGATGCTGTCCTGCATGTCGCCCCTGAGCCAGTCGGCCGGCGCCAACAGGTACGTCGCGTTCTCTTGGGCGATCGGCTTGCCATCGAACCAGCCGGCGTTGATCTCCTGGATGCCCTGCAGCACCTCGACTTGCTTGCCCAACTCGGAGGCCAGCGGCGCGGCGGTCTGCTGGGTTCTGACCATGGTGGAGGCGTAGATGCCGTCGTAGTCCTTGCGGCCCGCTTGGTGCGCGATCTGTTGGGCCTGCCCCTGACCCTCGGGCGTCAGGCCGGGGCCGGGCACCGAGGTGTCGATGATCCCGCTGGCGTTGGATTCCGACTGGGCGTGCCGGATGAACGTCACCGTGATGCTGCGCGCCTGGGGCGATCCGCCGCAGGCACCGACAATGAGGACCGCGGTGAGCGCCGCGACCGCCTTCGAGACGTTCCGGACCAAGCTGCGCTTCGGCATGTCGATAGCCTGCCCTGCCGACCGCATCGGTGGGAAGGGTTTGCGATGGTTAGGTGGAGAAATTACTGGCGAAGGAGACTCAGATGGCGATTGACCCGAGTGCCGTCGGCGCGGTGACCGAACCGATGCTGTTCGAATGGACCGACCGGGACACCCTGCTCTACGCGCTCGGTGTCGGCGCCGGTCTCGACGACCTGTCGTTCACCACCGAGAACAGCCACGGCATCGACCAGCAGGTGCTGCCCACGTACGCGGTGATCTGTTGCCCGGCGTTCGGGGCGGCCGGCAAGGTCGGAACGTTCAACTGGGCCATGCTGTTACACGGTTCGCAGGAAATCCGGCTGCACGCGCCGTTGCCGCCCGCGGGGAAGCTGTCGGTGGTCACCGAGGTCGCCGACATCCAGGACAAGGGCGAGGGCAAGAACGCGATCCTGGTGTTGCGCGGCCGGGGCACGGACCCCGACTCGGAGAAGCTGATCGCCGAGACGCTCACCACCCTGGTGATCCGGGGCGAGGGCGGGTTCGGTGGCATGCCGGGGCAGCGGCCGGTGGCCCCGGAGATCCCGGACCGCGAGCCCGACGCCCGGGTCGCGCTGCCCACCCGGGAGGACCAGGCGCTGATCTACCGGCTCTCCGGTGACCGCAACCCGCTGCACAGTGACCCGTGGTTCGCCCGCGAGATGGCCGGCTTCCCCAAGCCGATCCTGCACGGGCTGTGCAGTTACGGGGTGACGGGACGCGCGCTGCTCGCGGAGCTGGGCGGCGGGGTCGCGGCCAACATCACCTCGATCGCGGCGCGATTCACCTCGCCGGTGTTTCCGGGCGAGACGCTGACCACGCTGATCTGGCGCACCGAGCCGGGCAAGGCGGTGTTCCGCACCGAGGCGTCTTCTGCCGCCAAGGGCGGCGAGGATGAGGCGACGCGCGTGGTGCTCGACGACGGCGCGGTGGAGTACGTGCAGGCCTAGCCGGAAAGCTCGCGCGCCAGGCGGGCGGTGAACTCGCTGGCGCGCGCGGGGCTGTCCAGCGCGAACTCCGCCGCGGTGGCGCGATCGCCGTCGTCGTAGTGCCGCACCAGGATGGGCACCCCACCGTCGTGGATCGCGTCGAACGCGTCCTCGTCGGTGATGTCGTCCCCGAGATAGATCGGCGTCAGCGGGCCCGCGTCCGCGCCGGTCAGGTGGTCGAGCACCCAGCGCAGCGTTTTCCCCTTGTCCCAGTCCAGGTCCGGCCGCAGCTCGATGACCTCGCGGCCGGTGGTCACCCGCAGCTCGTCGCGGCGGCCCGCCGCGCGCACCGCGGCAGCCACCTCGCCGACGCGGTCGCGCCCGGCGTTGCGGTAGTGCACCGCGACCCCAAAGCGCTTGTGCTCCACCATCACTCCGGGGATGGAGCCCAGTCGCTCCCGCAGCTCGCCGGCCGCATGCTCCAGCACCGGTATGGCCGCCGCGGCGGCGTCGTTCTGGTGGTGCGTGCCGTCGGGTGCGGTCAGCTCGAAACCGTGGCTGCCGGCATACCAAATACCTTGCACGCCAACTCGTTTCGTCACATCGGCCAGATCGCGGCCGGACAGCACGGCGACCGGGCACCGTTCGGCCAGCCGGCGCAGCGCCTCGGTGGCGCCGGGGACCGGGATGGCGGCATCCGGATCGTTGACGATCTCGGACAGCGTGCCGTCGAAGTCGAAGAACACCGCCGGTCGCCGTGCGGCCAGGTCGTCGACGGCCGTCAGGGCGTCGGGCAGCTGCGACATCCGGCGGTCACCGGTGCGCACGGTCACCTCGCGAAGGTCGGTGACGACCGCGTCGGCGCCGGCGTCCCGCAGCGCGCCGCCACGCCCTCGGTCGACACCGATGACCAACGCGAATCCGCCGGCGCGCGCCGCCTCGACGCCCGCTTCGGCGGCGGTGACGACCACGCACCGGCCGGGCAGCACCCGCAGCCGGCGGGCCGCTTCCACCGGGTCCTCGGTGAAGACCGCGGTGCCGACCCCGATCCCGCGCAGCTGTCCGTCCAGGGTGGGGTCGAGCGCGTCGAACAGCACCGCGTCATGGCGGCGCGGGTCGATGACGACCGACCCGGAATCTGGCATGACCCAACCTTCTCACGGTGGTCAGCGGGGAGTACGGGGCGGTAACCACGCCGTTCTGTATCGAACAAACTTTCGATAGACTTGCGGTTGTGGGCTGGTTCAACGGTCCGCCGAGCTGGGCGGAAATGGAGCGGGTGCTCGACGGCAAGCCGCGCCATGCCGGCGTTCCGGTGGTACCCGGGGAGGACGCCCCCCTATCGCCCAAGCGCGGAACGTACCGGCCGCCGGACGACGCCCGGGCGGCCCGCTCGTCCATCCCCTATGCCGAGCTGCACGCGCATTCGGCGTTCAGCTTCCTCGACGGTGCCAGCACGCCGGAGGAGCTGGTCGAGGAGGCCGCCCGGCTGGGGTTGCGCGCCCTGGCGCTGACCGACCACGACGGCCTGTACGGGGCGGTGCGGTTCGCCGAGGCGGCCGCCGAACTCGAGCTGCGCACCGTGTTCGGCGCCGAGCTGTCCTTGGGGCCTGGGGCCCGCACCGAGACGCCGGACCCGCCCGGCCCGCACCTGCTGGTGCTGGCCCGCGGCCCGGAAGGCTACCGGCGGCTGTCGCGTCAGCTGGCCGCGGCGCACCTGGCCGGCGGGGAGAAGGGCAAGCCGCGCTACGACCTCGACGCGCTGACCGAGGCCGCCGGCGGGCACTGGCACATCCTGACCGGCTGCCGCAAAGGCCATGTGCGCCAAGCCCTGTCGCAAGGTCCGGACGCGGCGGGGCGGGCGCTGGCCGACCTGGTGGACCGGTTCGGCGCGGACCGGGTCAGCATCGAGTTGACCCACCACGGCCACCCGCTCGACGACGAACGCAACGCGGCGCTGGCCGCGTTGGCACCGCGGTTCGGCGTCGGCGTCGTCGCCACCACCGGGGCGCATTTCGCGGGGCCGTCGCGGCGCCGGTTGGCCATGGCGATGGGCGCGATCCGGGCGCGGCAGTCCCTGGACGCCGCCGCCGGGTGGCTGGCCCCACTGGGCGGCTCGCACCTGCGGTCCGGCGAGGAGATGGCCCGGCTGTTCGGGCACGTGCCCCCGGGGGGCCCTGACGTGGTGACCGCCGCCGCCGAGCTGGGCGAACAGTGCGCGTTCGGGCTGGCGTTGATCGCGCCGCAGCTGCCGCCGTTCGACGTGCCCGCCGGGCACACCGAGGACAGCTGGCTGCGGCAGCTGACCATGGTCGGGGCGCGGGACCGCTACGGGCCGGCCGATGCCGCGCCGCGCGCCTACTCCCAGATCGAGCACGAACTGAAAGTCATTGCGCAGCTGACATTTCCGGGTTATTTCCTGGTGGTGCACGACATCGCCCGGTTCTGCCGGGAGAACAACATCCTGTGTCAGGGCAGGGGATCGGCGGCCAATTCCGCGGTCTGTTATGCCCTGGGTGTCACCGCGGTGGATCCGGTGGCCAACGAGCTGTTGTTCGAGCGGTTTCTGTCGCCCGCCCGGGACGGGCCGCCCGACATCGACATGGACATCGAGTCGGACGAGCGTGAAAAGGTCATCCAGTACGTCTACGACAAGTACGGCCGCGACTACGCCGCCCAGGTCGCCAACGTCATCACCTACCGGGGCCGAATCGCCGTGCGCGACATGGCCCGCGCCCTGGGCTTCTCGCAGGGGCAGCAGGACGCGTGGAGCAAGCAGATCAGCCATTGGAACGGGCTGGCGGATTCGCCCGATATAGAAGGCATCCCCGAACAGGTGGTCGATCTGGCGAACCAGATCCGGAACCTGCCGCGGCACATGGGCATTCATTCCGGCGGCATGGTGATCTGCGACCGCCCGATCGCCGACGTGTGTCCGGTGGAGTGGGCCCGCATGGAGAACCGCAGCGTCCTGCAGTGGGACAAAGATGATTGTGCAGCAATCGGTTTGGTGAAGTTCGACCTGCTAGGGCTGGGCATGCTCTCGGCGTTGCACTACGCCATCGACCTGGTGGCCGAGCACAAGGGGATCGAGGTAGACCTGGCCAAACTCGACCTCTCCGAGCCGGCGGTGTACGAGATGCTGGCCCGCGCCGATTCCGTCGGCGTGTTTCAGGTGGAGTCCCGGGCGCAGATGGCCACCCTGCCGCGGCTGCGGCCACGGATCTTCTACGACCTGGTGGTGGAGGTGGCGCTGATCCGTCCCGGACCCATCCAGGGCGGGTCGGTGCACCCCTACATCCGGCGGCGCAACGGCCTCGACCCGGTCACCTACGACCACCCGTCCATGGAGCCGGCGCTGCGAAAGACGCTGGGGGTACCGCTGTTTCAGGAGCAGTTGATGCAGCTGGCGGTCGACTGCGCCGGCTTCTCCGCCGCCGAGGCCGACCAGCTGCGGCGCGCGATGGGTTCCAAGCGTTCGACCGAACGCATGCGGCGCCTGCGCGGCCGGTTCTACGACGGCATGCGCGCGTTGCACGGCGCCCCCGACGACGTCATCGACCGGACCTACGAAAAGCTGGAGGCCTTCGCCAATTTCGGTTTCCCGGAAAGCCACGCGCTGTCCTTCGCGTCGCTGGTGTTCTACTCGTCGTGGTTCAAGCTGCACCACCCGGCGGCGTTCTGCGCGGCGCTGCTGCGCGCGCAGCCGATGGGTTTCTACTCGCCGCAGTCACTGGTGGCCGACGCCCGCAGGCACGGCGTGACGGTGCACGGCCCCGACGTCAATGCCAGCCTGGCCCACGCCACGCTCGAGAACGCCGGGACCCAGGTCCGGCTGGGGCTGGGCGCGGTGCGCCACATCGGTGACGACCTCGCCGAGCGGCTGGTAGAGGAGCGAAAAGCCAACGGCGCGTTCGCTTCTCTACTGGATCTGACCACCCGCCTGCAGCTGTCCGTGCCGCAGACCGAGGCGCTGGCGACGGCCGGGGCTTTTGCCTGCTTCGGCATGTCCCGGCGCGAGGCGCTGTGGGCGGCCGGGGCGGCCGCCACCCAGCGCCCGGACCGCCTGCCCGGGGTGGGCTCGTCGTCGCACGTCCCGGCGTTGCCTGGGATGAGCGAGCTGGAACTGGCCGCCGCGGACGTATGGGCCACCGGCGTTTCCCCGGACAGCTACCCAACGCAATTTCTGCGGGCGGACCTGGACGCGATGGGCGTGGTGCCCGCCGGGAAGCTGCTCGACGTGCCCGACGGCGACCGCGTGCTGATCGCCGGCGCGGTGACCCACCGGCAGCGGCCCGGCACCGCCCAGGGAGTGACGTTTCTCAACCTCGAGGACGAGACCGGGATGGTCAACGTGCTCTGCACACCCGCGGTGTGGGCGCGGCATCGCAAGCTGGCCAACACCGCGCCGGCGATGCTGGTGCGCGGCCAGGTCCAAAACGCGAGCGGCGCCATCACCGTCGTCGCCGAACGGCTGG
>NZ_LZKF01000143.1:0-733 GCF_001672665.1 Mycobacterium sp. E2238
GGACGAGGCGACGCTGTCGGCGGCGCTGCGCGAGGCCTCGGTCGCCGAGCTCAAACCCGGTGGCCCCGACGGGATCGTCGACCTGCTGGTGGCCAGCGGTCTGTCCGAGAGCAGGAAGGCGGCGCGGCGCACCATCGGCGAGGGCGGGGTGTCGGTCAACAACATCCGGATCGACAGCGAGGAGTGGACGCCGCAGCCCTCGGACTTCCTGCACGGCCGGTGGCTGGTGCTGCGCCGCGGCAAGCGCACCGTCGCCGGGATCGAAAAGGTCTGAAAACCGCACCCGCAAAACGCGTTGCTGCGCAAACCTTTACCGCACCGTGTTGCGGTTGTGACCCGCACAGGCCAGGGTGGTCACGATGACGGCTTCCCGGCGTGTGCAACGGTCCCTGCTGCGCGTGCTGATCCTGACCGCCTGCGTGGCGGGGCTGGCCGCCCCGCTGGCTGCGCCCGTCAGCGCCGACATGCGGGGCAACGCGTTCCTGATGGCCCTGAGCAACGCCGGCATCACCTACCCGCACCCGGCCGGGGCCCTGGCGCTGGGCCAGTCGGTCTGCCCGATGATCGTGACGCCGGGCCAGTCCTTCGACTCGGTCGCCGCCGAAATGTCGGAACGCAGTGGCCTGGGTTACGAGTCGGCCGGCCTGTTCACCATCGTCGCCGTCGCGAATTACTGCCCGGCGGTGATCGCGCCGCTGCTGCAGAACCGGCTCACGGCGTACTAGCGCGCGGG
>NZ_LZKF01000144.1:0-16515 GCF_001672665.1 Mycobacterium sp. E2238
CGCCATCGCAATGGGTCCGCCGCTGCTCCTGGGGTTGCTGGGCGCCCGGATCTGGTCGGACCGTCCGGTGGCCGCGCGTTGCTGGCCGCCGGTCGGATCGCCGACCGCGATCACGACCACCAAAGCCGCGGTCAGTAACACTGCCCACACCCACTCCGCGCGGGTGACGGGGTGGCGGCTCATCCGCGCGTAAATCGGCAGGGCGAACAGCAGCGCTGTCACCTGCAGCGACATCACCAACAGCACCGAGCCCTTGTCCAGGGCCGCAGCCAGCAAGATGTAGCTGGCGATGTCGCCGAGACCGCCCATCCACCACCGCGTGTCGCGCAACAACATGCCGAAGAGCGCCAGGTGGCCAACGGGTTTGTCGGTGACCTCCTGGGCGGATCGCTGACGGACCACGTTGCCGATCGCGGACGCCAGCGCGGCGCACAGGGCGAGAATCGCCGCCAAATCAGCCCTCGACATGCCACTAATCTAGTCGGGCCCCGGCAAACCGCCCGCCGAGCGCGGTTCAGAGCGGGAACGCGGTACCGGTGAGCTCTTCGGACAGGTCCCACAGCGCCAGCGCGGTGCCGGCCCGTTTGGCCGGCCAGTTACGCCAAGTCGGCTGGGTGCGGCCGTACAGACCGAAACGCGGGCCGACGAAGGTGTCGCCCGGCAGGTCCTGCGACACCGCGTACAGCGTCTGGCGGGCGCCGAAGTCGGCGTCGGTGGACACAATCCGGTCGACGGCCAACACCGCTGCGTCGCCCAGCTTTCGGCCGGAGTTGCCTTGCAGGTTCGTGTGCGACCAGCCGGGGTGGGCGGCCAGCGCGCGCAGCGAAGAACCGGCGGTGTCCAGACGCCGCTGCAGTTCGCTGGTGAACAGCAGATTGGCGAGCTTGGACTGGCTGTACGCCAGCCACGCCGAATACGGGCGGGACTTCCAGTTCAGGTCTTTGAGGCTGATGTAACCGAAGTGGTGCATCAGCGAGGACACCGTCACCACCCGGTCGGTCAGCTTGGGCAGCAGCAGGTTGGTCAACGCGAAGTGGCCGAGGTGGTTGGTGCCGATCTGGCCTTCGAAACCGTCGGCGGTCACCGCATAGTTGGTGGCCATGATGCCGGCGTTGTTGACCAGCACGTCCAGCGTGGCCATTTCGTCTGCGAAGCGCCGCACCGAGCCCAGGTCCTGCAGATCGAGCTGGCGCACCTCGACGTCGCCGGCCATCCGCTCGGCGGCGGACTTGCCCTTCTCCGTGTTGCGCACGGCCAGGATGACGCGGGCCCCGGCCCGCGCCAATTCACGCGCCGTGACCTCGCCCAGGCCGGCGTTGGCCCCCGTGATCACGACGGTGCGTCCGGCGAACGAAGGCAGGTCTGCTGCGGTCCAACCAGGCATGCAGCCCACCCTAACTACGTGATCTCAATCGCCGTCCGGCCGCAGGTATCGTGCGTGGGATGGCCAGCGGAACCTCACCTGGACGTCCCGGATGTATCTAGGGGTCATCGTCAATCCGCTCGCGCGCAGGAATCGTCGTGGGCGGGGCAACCGCGTCGCGGAGTTACGCCGCATCGTCGGCCCGCGGGGCGAGGTGCACGAAACCGCCTCGATCGAGGACCTCGGCAAGACCCTGGACCGGCTGCATCCCCGGGTGACTCACCTCATCGGCGACGGCGGCGACGGCGCGCTGCACTGGCTGATCAACGAGATCGAGCGTTGCGAGAGCGACCCCGAGCGCTGGCCGACCTTCGTCCCCACCAACGGCGGCAGTGTCAACGCCGTCGCCCGCAAGGCGCGCGTCCGCGGCCGGCCCGATGCCATCATCCGATCGCTGGCGGCCGCCGCCGAGGCGGATCGGCCCCCGCCCGAGATGCGCCTTGACACCCTGCGACTCGACGGTGAGACCGCCGACGGCGCCGCGTTCCATCGTCTGTGCTTCGGGCTGGCCGCCGGGGGCGTCGGGAACCGGTTCTACGACATGTATTACGGCAAGCCCGACCATGGTCGCGGGGAAGTCGTCCGGGTGATCGGTCGCTCGTTCCGCGACTACCTCGGTACCAAAGTCGGCCGTTCACAGAACTCCAATTACGCGTCCGTGCTGTTCGCCCCGACGCGCGCCCGGGTCGTCATCGACGGCGTGGAGGTTCCGACGCGAATGCACCGCGTGCTGCACGCCGGCGCCATCGACCTGCGCATCGGCGGGCCGTTCCGGCTCTTCCCGAAGGCCGAGAAGCCCGGCGCGTTGCACTTTCAGGCCGGCGAGGTGCGGCCCTCGCGAATCGTTGTGCAGCTACCCGCTGCGCTCACCAACGGCACGCTCAGGGGTCGCGGGGTGCGCGACGTCAATGGCCGCGAAATGGTCATCGAGGCCGACGGCGAGCCGCTCTCCCCGATCATCGACGGCGAACGGTTCGTCGGTATCACTCGGCTGGTGGCCCGCGCCGGGCCGCTCATCCGCGTCGCCCAGACCGGCTGACTCCGCATCTCAGTAGATCCGCACCGCAGAGACCCCGGACCGTGGCGGAAATCACTTGCCTGCGCCATCCGGAAGCCGAGGATTTCAAATCGTTTGGGTGCGGATGTGCCCTTTGCGATGGCGATACGAAATGTCGGCGGAATTGCGCACACATTCGAAGGCGAGAATTCAGGACTAACGCAAATCCGTATCTCAGTATTCGCGCGCATGCTGAGCGCTAGAGTAACCAAACCCACTGGTTAGGCTGGCAACTGACATACTGAAGTCCGTAGTTGCGGACCTGGCTTCCGCGCAATGCGCGATCCGAGATAAGCCTTTCCTGTGAAAGTAATGTGCAGCGCTGGAAAAGCCTCCGCCCGCTTTGCCTGGCATCCATTAGCGGCGCTACATTGGGCTTTATCGATTGATCCCAAAGTTCTTATCGCCCATAGTGACCCGGAAGGGGGTGGCTCCTGCGATGGAGACGCTCATTGATCACCTGCACATGCGGGAAGCGCTGACTCCGGACAAGACCCTCTTCCGGTTCGTCGACGACGAAGGTCGCGAGCAGGAGCACTACACCTACCAGAGTTTCGCCGAGCGGACGCGTGAGTTGGCCGCGTACCTGTCGGCGGAGGCCGGGCTGCGCCCCGGAGATCGCGCGCTGTTGGTCTACCCGCCGGGTCTGGAGATGGTCGCGGCGTTCTATGCGTGCGCCCGCCTTGGGGTGGTCGCCGTGCCGGTCAGCCCCCCGCTGCCGATGTCGTTCGAGTCGGGGCTGGCCAAACTGAGCTTCATCGCGCGCGACTGCCAGGCCAAGGCGGTGCTGTCGACCAAGCAGTTCGAGTACGACTACCGCCTGCTCCTCAACCACCTCGACGAGGGGTCACCCTGGCCGGACGCCCAGCGGCCCCCGGAACTGCCCTGGTACGGAACCGACGGCACGCAGGACTTCGGCGGCACTCCCGTTCCCGACACGCCTGGACCGGTGCTCTTCCTGCAGTACACGTCCGGCTCCACCAGCGACCCCAAGGGTGTGGTGGTCAGCCACGCCAACGTCATCGCCAACGCCTCGGCCTTTACGGGCGGCGAGGTGCTGGTCAGCTGGCTCCCGCAACACCACGACATGGGCCTGATCTCCGCGTACCTGTTCATCCTGCTGGTCGGCGGGACGACACACGCGATGTCCCCACTTGACTTCCTGAAGCGGCCGTCGGCCTGGCTGCGGCTCATCAGTGACGTGCGCGCCACCCACACGCCGGTGCCCAACTTCGCCCTCGAGTTGTGCCTGCGCGAGGACAAGCTGCCCACGTCTGAGCTCGCCGGGATCGACCTGAGCAGCCTGGAGAGCATCGTCGTCGGCGCGGAACCGCTGCGCGCCAGCACCTTTACCCGATTCCGGCAGCGTTTCGCCCCCTACGGCCTGGAGCCCAACGCGCTCACGGGTGCGTACGGCATGGCCGAGAACACCCTGATCGTCTCGCTTCGCGGGCGCCAGACGCTGGCGCTGA
Organism: Mycobacterium sp. E2238; assembly: GCF_001672665.1. Classification (NCBI taxonomy): domain Bacteria; kingdom Bacillati; phylum Actinomycetota; class Actinomycetes; order Mycobacteriales; family Mycobacteriaceae; genus Mycobacterium; species Mycobacterium sp. E2238. Next base: position 3,953 of record NZ_LZKF01000144.1, read on the forward strand.
ACAAGCGCGCGCTGGAGAACAACCTCGCGCGGGTCGAAAAGGCCCAGCCAGAGAACAGCAACCAGGCTCCGGTGGTGAGCTGCGGCAAGCCCATCGACGGCAACGTCGTGCGCATCGTCGATCCGGAATCCGCGCAGGCCCTCGGCGAGGGCCGGGTCGGCGAGGTCTGGCTGGACGGGCCGTCCAAGGGCGGCGGCTACTGGAACCGCCCGGAGCTGAGCGCGGAGGCCTTCGCGGCCCGCATCCCCGGCGACACCGAGCACACCTACCTGCGGACCGGCGATCTCGGCTTCCTCTACGAGGGCGAGCTGTTCGTCTGCGGCCGAAGCAAGGACCTGATCATCGTGCGCGGCGTCAACTGCTACCCCTCCGACATCGAGGGCATCGTGGAGCGGTCGGCCCCGGAGGTCCGCGGCGGCTGCGTCGCCGCCTTCTCGGTGGAGCACGACGAGCAGGAAGTGCTGACCGTGGTGGCCGAGGTCCGCGGAGAGCACGCGCTCCCCGACGGCAAGGCCCTGGCGCGGGCCGTCCGGCGGCACGGCCACATCGACCCGCACACCATTGCGTTCGTGCCGCCGCACAGCATCCCCAAGACCACGTCGGGCAAGATCAGGCGCTCGTCGACGCGCCAGCTCTGGCTGGACGGCAAGCTGCCCGTCCTGTCGACCTACACGCACCAGCCCCATGACCGGGCCGAGGTGAACCCCGGGCCGCTGGACCGGTTCCGCAACCTGATCGAGAGCTACGACCTGACCGGTGACGAGGACTGCTCCTTCGCGGACCTCGGCATCGACTCGCTGGCGCTCGCCGAACTGCGCGCCGACCTGCAGGCCCTGCTGGAAGAGCACGGCGCGGGGGAGCTGGCCGAGGAGGTCAACACGCGCCTGCTGCAGCGACTGACGGTGGCCGAGTTCTTCCGCCTCATGCGGCAGTTCGGTGAAGGGTCCGGGCAGCCGCTGGACGCGCTGCGACGGGCACTGGAACAGATTTCGGCCGAGTACGAGGCCTACGAGATGTCGCGGATGCGTGCCGACGCACAACTTCCGCTGCCGGCGCTGCCGCCGGCGCGCTCGGGCGCGCCCAGCGACATCCTGCTGACGGGCGCGACCGGGTTCCTGGGGCCGTTCCTGGTCAGCAGCCTGCTCGGCCGGACGTCGTTCACCGTCCACGCGCTGGTTCGCGCGACCGACGAGGCGCACGGCCTGGACCGGATCGTCGCGTCGCTGCGCAAGGCGCGGCTGTGGACGCCGGCCCTGGAAGCCGAGGTCCGCAAGCGGGTGCGCGTGGTCTGCGGTGACCTCGCCGCGCCGCAGCTGGGTATCGGTGAGCCGGGGTTCCAGAGGCTGGCCGAGAGCATCGACGCCATCGTCCACAACGGCGCCCTGGTCAACTACGTCAGGACCTACGACGCCCTGCGGCCCGCCAACGTGATCGGGACGCACGAGCTGTTGCGGCTGGCCATGACGGCGCACCGCAAAACCTTCCACCTGGTCTCCAGCACCTTCATCTACGGGTGGAGCGTCAAGCCGGTGGTCGGGGAGTCCGACGCGAACCTGGAGATGAACGCCCTGGACTTCGGCTACTCGCAGACCAAGTGGGTCGCCGAGCAGCTGGCCTTCGCCGCCCAGCGGCAGGGGCTCGACGTGCGCATCTTCCGGCCTTCGTTGATCTCACCGACCAGTGCGGGGTTCGGCAGCCAGGACGACATCCTGGTGCGCACCATGGCGTTCATGATCGAGCACGGCGTCGCCGCCAACGCGCTCAACCAGCTCAGCCTGCTGCCGGCGGACCTGATCGCCGACCACATCGTCGCGCTTATGGACGTGCCGGCCGAGGCCGGCTCGGTGTGCGGCAACGTTTTTAATATGACCGCGGACGATTACTACAACATGACCGACATCACCCGGGTCCTTACCGAGCGCTACGGCTACCGCTTCGACTACCACGACATCCCGTCGTTCGTCGCCGAGATGAACCGGCGCTGCACGCCGCGGGATCCCATCTACCCGCTGGTCGATTTCCTCACCCGCTCGGCGGACAAGATCGCGGCGATGCGGGACAAGCGCTACGGCAACAGCCAATACCAGAGTGCGCGCGCGCTGGCCGCGGTCCGCCTGCGTGAGCCGGCGCTGGCGGACACGGTCGAGAATCTCGTCCGGTTCTTGCGCAGTGAGCGCCTGATCACCGAGGCTGAGGCCGAGGCGCAACGCAGCGCTTAGCCGTAAGGGGGTCTTCTATGTTCACCGTCGACGATCAGGCGACGGGTCCGCATGACGCGTCGCTCGACCATGAGCGGATCGTCCTGCAGGCGCGCGACGTCGACTTCGACTGGGCGAAGCTGCCGTTCTACTACGTGCCCAACGAGCCCTTCACCACGCACTTCTGCAACGTGCTGCACCTGCTGCTGCCCGCGGGCGAGGAGTTCATCGTCGACGCGTTCAAGAACACGTTGCCGATGATCAAAGACGACCAGCTGCGGCTGGACGTGCAGGGTTTCATCAGCCAGGAGGCCATGCATTCCCAGGCGCATTCGGGGGTGCTGGACCATTTCGCGGCCAACGGCGTCGACGTCACGCCGTTCACCGACCAGATGCGCTGGCTGTTCTCCCAACTCATCGGGGACCGGCCCGGATGGGGCCGGCGGCGGCGCCAGAGCTGGCTGCTCGAGCGGGTGTCGATGGTGGCGGCCCTCGAGCACTACACCGCCATCCTGGGCGAATGGATCCTCGACACCCCGCAACACGACGCGCTCGGCACCGACCCGGTGATGCTGGACCTGCTGCGCTGGCACGGAGCGGAGGAGGTCGAGCACAAGGCGGTGGCGTTCGACACGATGAAACACCTGCGCGCCGGCTACTGGCGGCAGGTGCGCACCCAGCTGCTGGTGACGCCCGCGCTGCTGTGGTTGTTCATTCGCGGCGTGCGGTTCATGTACTCGGTCGACCCGTACCTGCCGCCGGGCACCAAACCGCGCTGGCGCGACTACTTCAGCGCGGCACGGCGTGGCCTGGTGCCCGGCCCCTTCCAGTTCCTGCGGGTCATCGGCGCCTATTACACGCCGAGTTTCCACCCCTCCAAACTCGGCGGAGTCGGGCGCGCGGTGGACTACCTGGCCCGGTCACCAGCCGCCCGCGCGGCGCACTGAGCTCCGGGGTTAGCGCGAATGACCCAGTGCAGCAACGTAATCGCCTCCGACGGCGTGTCCCTTGCGGTCCACGCCCACTCGGAGATCGACCGCGGGCGCCCGACCATCCTGGCGATTCACGGCTACCCGGATAACCACCACGTGTGGGACGGAGTCGCTGAACAGCTCGGCGGGCGCTACAACTTCGTGGCCTTCGACGTGCGCGGCGTCGGTGCATCGTCCAGGCCGGCCAGGCGCTCGGGATACCGCCTGCCCCAACTGGTTTCCGATATCGGCGCGGTGATCGACAGCCTCGGCGTCGAGCGGGTGCACCTGGTGGCCCACGACTGGGGTTCCATCCAGGCGTGGTCGGCGGTCACCGATGATGCGGTGATGCGCCAAGTCGCCTCATTCACGTCGATTTCGGGCCCGCACCTGAACTACGCGGGCAAGTTCCTGCGGTCCGCGCGCACCCCCCGCGGCGTCTTCGATGTGCTCAAGCAGGCGCTGGCGTCGACGTACATCTGGTTTTTCCTGTGTCCGGTGGTGCCCGAGCTGGCGATCTGGTCCCAGGCGACCGTGGCGGTCTTCGCGGCGGTCGAACTGATCGGCCGCCCACGCGGCACCCGCCGGCAGCGCGCGGCGCCCACCCGGTCGATCCGCGACTACGTCAACGGGCTCAACCTGTACCGCGCCAACATGCCGGCGCCGTTCCTGGCGCCGGGAAAGCAGCTGCCGGAGACGACCGTCCCGGTGCAGGTGCTGGTGGCGCGCAAGGACTTCTTCGTGTCCCCGCCCCTGCAGCGGTTCACCGGCTCGATACCGGCGCACGGCAGGGTGATCCCGATCGAGGGCGGGCACTGGGTGGTGTCCTCCCATCCCGAGGTCATCGCCCGGCTCACGGCCGAATGGGTCAACCAGGTCATCGACATTCGACAGGCATAGGGAATTCGCGGTGGCACATGCGATTTGGAGTAGCAGACCGGCCGACCTGTACGGTCGCCGCAAGCGCGATCGGCTCTACACGGCGTTGTGGGGAGTCGGCACCCTCTTCGGTGGGTTGGCATCCGCGTCGCGGTGGGACCCGTCGCGGGTCATACCGGTGCCGCGTACCAACACCGCGGTGGTCACCAAGCGCGAAGTCCTCACGCCCGACGTGGTCGCGTTGACGCTCGCCGACGCGCAAGGCGGACTGCTGCCGTCCTGGACTCCCGGCGCGCACATCGATGTCCGGCTGGCTTCGGGCCGCCGCCGCCAGTACTCGCTGTGCGGTCCGCCCGGCCGGCGCACCGACTACCGCATCGCGGTGCGCCGGATCGCCGACGGCGGCGGTGGCTCGATCGAGATGCACGACGCCTTCGACGTGGGCGCCACGCTCGATTTCGAGGGCCCCCGCAACGCGTTCTATCTCGTCACCGATGAGCGCGAGGTGTTGTTCGTGATCGGCGGCATCGGCGTGACACCCATCCTCCCCATGATCCGGCTCGCCCAACATCGCGGAATCGACTGGCGCGCGGTGTATGCCGGGCGCAGCCGGGAGTACATGCCGCTGCTCGACGAGCTCGTGGCGATCGCGCCCGACCGGGTCACGGTGTGGGCCGACGACGAGCGCGGCCGCATCCCGACCGCCGGGGATTTACTCGCCGGGGCCGGGCCGACGACGGCCGTGTACGTGTGCGGGCCGACCGCCATGCTCGAAGCGGTGCGCACGGAGCGCGACCAGCACGCGAACGCGCCCCTACACTACGAACGGTTCGGCCCGCCGCCCGTCATCGACGGTGTCCCGTTCGAGCTGGAACTCGCCCGCTCGGGGCGCGTGCTCGCGGTCCCCGCAAACCGGTCGGCGCTCGACGTCATGCTCGACGACGACCCGAGCACCGCCTACTCGTGCCAGCAAGGCTTCTGCGGCACCTGCAAGGTGAAGGTGCTCGCGGGGCAGGTCGATCGCCGCGGCCGCACCGTGGAAGGCGACGGCGACATGCTGGTCTGCGTCTCCCGGGCCAAGGGCGATCGCCTCGTGATCGACGCCTGATCCACCCGCGGTCGGAGAGGGCAAATCTCAAATCTGAATGGCTCTCTGCAGCAAAACTGCAGCGGTTAGGTGAGCCTTAGTTATCATCGGCAGTCGGGCCGCGTCAACGCAGTGAAGGAATGGGGCAAGGGTGACCGATACCACCACGCCAGTGGCGGAAGAATTCGACGGTCAGCCGTCGGTGTCGCTGCGAGCCCGCGGCCGATGGCTGCGGTGGGGCCTGCTCGCGGTCTGGGGCCCCGGCCTGGTGGTGATGTTGGCGGACACCGATGCGGGGTCGTTGATCACCGCGTCGCAGTCCGGCGCCCAGTGGGGCTACCGGATGGTGCTGCCGCAGCTGATATTGATGCCGATCCTCTACTGCGTCCAGGAGATGACGGTGCGGCTCGGCATCGTCACCAAGCGCGGGCATGGCGCGCTGATCCGGGAGCGATTCGGCCGCGGCTGGGCGTGGCTGTCGGCCTTCACGCTGTTCGCCTCGGCGATCGGGGCGTTGCTCACGGAGTTCGCCGGCGTCGCCGGGGTGGGGGAACTATTCGGCGTCTCGCGGTGGGTCAGCATCCCGGTCGCGACGGCCGCGCTGCTGGCGTTGGCGTTCACCGGCAGCTACCGGCGCGTCGAACGCATCGGCCTGATCGTCGGCGCGGCCGAGCTGGCGTTCCTGGTCGCCATGGTGTTGGCGCGGCCGCGGCTCGATGCGCTGCTGGACGGCATGTCCTCGATGCCGCTGGGCAACTCGTCGTATCTGCTGCTCGTCGCGGCCAACGTCGGCGCGGTCATCATGCCGTGGATGGTCTTCTACCAGCAGGGCGCGGTGGTCGATAAGCATCTGTCGGAGAACACGATTCGGCAGGCCCGCTACGACACGGCCACCGGCGCGGTGCTCACCCAACTGATCATGATCGCGGTGGTCGTCACCATGGCCTCGACGGTAGGGGCGCACGACGGCGGGGGGTCGCTGAACACCGTCGGCGAGGTCGCCAATTCGCTCACCCCGTACCTCGGCCGCACCGGCGGGACGGTCCTCTTCGGGCTGGGCATGCTCGGCGCGGCGCTGGTCGCCGCGATCGTCGCCTCGCTCGCCGGGGCGTGGGGGCTCGCGGAGGTCTTCGGGTGGCGGCACACGCTCAACGAGCGGCCCAACCGCGAGACGGCCAAGTTCTACATCACCTACGCGCTCGCCCACATCGTCGGCGCGGTGCTCGTCCTGGCCAGCGTCGACCTGGTCAACCTGGCCGTCGACGTCGAAGTGATGAACGCCCTGCTGCTACCGATCGTGCTGGGATTGCTGCTGGCACTTGAGGCCAAGGCGCTGCCCGAGCGGTGGCGCATGCGCGGGCCGCACAAATACATCACCTGGTTTCTGTGCCTCGTTGTCATGGGCTTCGGGCTGTACATGGTTCCGCAGGCGCTCGGCTTGATCTGAGCCGTCTACTCGTCGCGGTGCGCCGGGTAGGCGTGCACGAGCGCGCTGTTGAGCTTCGGCACCGCGTGAGTCAGCTCGTGTTCGGCGTCATGAGCGATGCGGTGGGCGTCCTCGAGGCTGGTGTTGGGATCGATGTCGAGTTCCGCATCGGCGTGCAGCTGGTGACCTATCCAGCGCATCCGGATGCTGCGCACGCTGCGGACACCCGGCCGAGCGGCGAGGCATGCCTCGGCGGTGTCGACGAGCCTGGGGTCCACCGCATCCATGAGCCGGCGGAAGATGTCGCGCACGGCCCGGTACAACACTGCCGCGATCGCCACCGTGATGATCATGCCGACGACCGGGTCGGCAACCGGGTAGCCCAGAGCGACACCGACCGCTCCGAAAAGCACTGCCAGCGAGGTGAATCCGTCGGTTCGCGCGTGTAGGCCGTCGGCGACCAGGGCGGCCGAGCCGATCCGGCGGCCGACCCGGATCCGGTAGCTCGCGACGCCCTCGTTACCGAGGAAGCCCACGACGCCGGCCGCCGCGACCCAGCTCACGTGCTCGACGGCGACGGGGTGGATGAGCCGCAGGACGGCCTCGTAGCCGGCGATGATCGCCGACAGGGCGATCATGCCGATGACGAACAAGCCCGCGATGTCCTCGGCGCGCCCGTAGCCGTAGGTGTATCGGCGGGTTGCCGCGCGACGGCCCAGGGAAAATGCGATCCAGAGCGGGATCGCGGTCAGTGCGTCCGAGAAGTTGTGAATGGTGTCGGCGGCCAGGGCGATCGACCCCGACACGACGGCGATGACCACCTGCATGGCGGCGGTCGCGGCCAGGCCGATGAGGCCGATCTTGACCGCCCGGATGCCGACGGCACTGGATTCCAGGGCGGTGTCGACGCTGTCGGCGGCGTCGTGGCTATGCGGGACGAAAAACTGGGCCACGAGGCCGCGGAGTCCATGGGCGTGGTCGTGCCCATGCCCATGGTGGTGGTGGCCGCTCTCCGCGGTCATCGCCACGCTGGCCGCTTACCTGCATGCATACGCAGATAATAGGGCAACCTACCAGCCTCCGCGAACTTCCGGGTAATCGGCAACCTTGCCGGAAAGTCACGACGAGGACGATGATCGTGATTGACGGCTAAGGAGGCTCAATCATGATGCTCAATAGATTCGCCGCCTGGACCGGGCTGATGTCCGCACTGCTCGCATTCGCTGCCCTGCCGATGGCCCTCTTCGCGGCCGGCTCCGGCCATCCGGGCTGGGCGATGGTGGCGGCCGCCGCGTTGCTCTCCTGCGTAGGTCTCGGGGCGGGCGTGGTCGCGGCGGTCGTGCACTACGACCACCGGCATCACCGAAGCACCCCGCACCTCTTCTAGCGGCCCGACGCGTCATCGCCCGAATAAGTTCGGGCGCAACTCATCTCTGTCCGAACTCGCGGGTCCTAAAGAGGCCGTCGTGGAGTCCCCGGGCAATCTGAGCGGGTACGTCGGAACCGGTTCCCGCTGGCGGCTGGCAACGACAGCTCAGGCTACCGAACACATTCGGGTCGGTGCTGGCGGGTGGAGCTAGCCAAACACCGGCGCCGAGGGCGATTGCAATACTGCCGAGGAGTTTCGTAATCACCTGGGAATAGGTCACTTACGGCCTGTCGCCAGGTATGCAACTAGCGCCGCGACCGCGGGTGGACTCAGTCGGTTCGCAGCAGCAAGGCGGCGCCGCGTTCATGTCGCAACCATACCCCCGTAGGGTACCCAAGTCAACGCGACCGTTGCTGCCTCGTCGTTGCAGGTACGCAACTCAGATCGAAAGCAGGTCAGTGGCTTGCGATGTCGCTCTCGTTCCCCAGGGTCCGGACCGCGCCCACGGCGAGCGGTGTCTGCCGCGAACCGCGCAGCTCCGCCGCGAGGTCGTGTTCGAACGCCGGAACTCTTAACCCCCGACGGCGCAACTGTCGATCCAGCGCGGCGACGAACAAGCCCTTGCCCTTGCGGCGGCACCCGAGAACGGCCCGCTCGTTCATCACATCGCGGGTCAAGGCGGCGGCCGGGCAGGCCGCCACCACCTCCAGCGAGGCGCGCATATCCAGGGTCGTGGTCACCCCGCACGACGGCGACGCGCCGATCCCGACGATCCCGGCCACCGTGATCCCGGAACCCTGGTAGTCGGCAACGTCGCGGGCGACCTGCCGCGCCAAGCGGCGATAGACGAGGCGGGTCCACAGCACGAATACGCGCAGCAATGGGCCGCGCAGCGGATACAGCCATCCGCCCTTGGAGTGGTACAGGTGCAGGCTGTGGGGCTTCAATACCCCGCCCCAGGCCAGCCGCTCCGGGCACGGCAGCTGATGAATCGCGTACCCCGCGTTCATCAGCTCCTCGACCACCTCCGACACGGCACCGGGCCGGGTGGCGCCGCCGGCGTAACGCGTGTTCTCGTTCAGCAGGCAGTGCGAGACCAGCACAACCCGCCGGCCGCGTTCGTCGTGCAGTCGGTCGAGCAGCAGCTGCGGTTGCCTGCCACGCATACCGAGAGCATCGACATCCGCGTGACCGTTCAGTAGGGGCCAAGGTCACCGAAGGGTGGTCCTCTTGGTTCTGGTTGGGCGGCGCGCCGCGGGGCAGATTGGGGCCAGGTCGTACCGATGCAGAGTGGAACCAGTGTGCCGATGCTCCAGGAAGTGCTCTTCGAGTCCGGTGGGGTGCGCTGCGCGGCCGATCTCTACCGGCCCGCGACGGTGGCCGACAGGCTCCCCTGTGTGGTGATGGGACACGGCGGCAGCGCCACCAAGCGACTGGGTCTGCCCGCGTACGCGGAGAAGTTCACCGCGGCGGGCCTGGCGGTGCTGGCGTTCGACTATCGGCATTTCGGAGCCAGCGGCGGCGAGCCCCGGCAAGTCATCAACGTCGCCGAACAACAGGACGACTACCGGGCGGCGGTGCGGTACGCACGCGGCCGTGACGACATCGATCCGCGTCGAATTGCCTTGTGGGGAACGTCGCTCAGCGGCGGCCATGTGCTGGCGGTCGCCGCCACCGATCCGGACATCGCCGCGGTGGTGACGCAGGTTCCGCTGATCGACGGCTGGCACCGTGGCCGCGGGCTGCGCGAGCGTCTCAGTTGGGACGTCACGTGGCGGACGCTGCAATTCACCGTCGCAGCGGTGCGCGATGTGGTTGGCGCGAAGTGGGGCCGGGAGCCGTATCTGGTTCCGGTGGTCGCCGATCCCGGCGAGACCGCGGTGTTCACCGAACCCGAGGCGAAGGCAGCGTTCGAGGCGCTGGGCGGCGAAGCCGTGGGCTGGCGCAATGCGCTGGCGCCCCGCATGTTGTTCGCGTTGCCGCGGTATCGCAAAGGGACCGCGGAAAGGCTGCGCATGCCCGTCCTGATGTGCGTGGGTGACCACGACCTGCAAGCGTCACCCAGGTTCGCGGTGCGCATCGCGTCGGGAATGAATAACGTTGAACTGCACCGCTATCCGGTGGGTCACTTTGACGTCTACACGGGCGCGCTCTTCGAGGCGATCAGCTCGGTGCAGTCGGAGTTTCTGCGCCGCCACCTGGGTCCCTGACGAGTTCAGGACCAGGGGCCCGGGAAGCGGCCGTCCTGGTCTTGCACCATCACGATGTCTTTGCAGTCCCCGTTGAGAGCCGCGGCATTCTCGCCGCGGCATACCAGCGTCCAGCCCGATATTCGCGTGAAGGGCCGAACGGACCAAGTGGTCGCAATCGGCTCGGTGGCGGGCAGGGCGAGAACGGCGAACGTGTTGCCGGTGTTGGTGATGTAGAGGTGGTCTTCAAAGAACGCCACCTTGGCAATCGACATCTTCTTCGCGTCGTCCCGCGTCTTCAGGTAATCCCACTGTTGGCCGCGTAGGTTCCACACCCCGAAGCCGAATGGGGAATTGTCCGAATCATGTCCGTCGACAAACAATTTCCCGTCGGACAGCGTCGCGGACAGCCCGCCACCGGGAATGCGGTCGGAGTCGCCGACCTTGATGACGGCCTTGGCGTTCAGGTCATAGAACATCGTCGACAGCGCCGGGGGATTGTAGGAGTCCCAATGCGTGATCTGCACCAGTTTGTTTGGGCCATCCGTCAATTCGGCGTCCACACTCCGGATGTCGTTGTCCTGATAGATCGCCTCTCCGCTGGGCCGGCGCAGCTCGGCGCCCGACGTCTTGGCCGGGTCGGTGTTGCGTTGAAAGGCGAGGACGTCCTGCCACGCACGGCCTGATTGTGGGTCGCTCCACGGCGTCGACAGGTCGGCGCCGGAGAGGATCACGGTCCGGGGCGGTGACGTGGCGCCGTGCCCGTCGGTGAAGGCGTTGGTCCACGCCACTCCCGTCGCGGTGGAGGCGAGCCCCCAGTCCTTCGCCGCGGTGAACTTGAGGTCCGGGGTGGGCGGCTGCAGTTCTTTGGTCGCCAACGGTTGACCCGCCTTGAAGTCGTAGGCATAGGCGGTCGCCTTGGTGACTGCGGGTTGTTGCGCCTGGGCGGGTTTGATGGTCGTGACGATGTAGACGACCCTCATGTCGTCCGCTGTGCCCGTCAGCGCGCAGATGGCGCCGGTGAGGTTCTCGCCCGCGGCGACCGCCGGAACGGCCGGCGCGATGTATTGACCGGTTTTCGGATCGAAGATTTTCGGGCGGATGTCCTCGAGCGCGGTTTTGCCCGCCGAAAGTTTGTCCGGGCAACCGAAGTACGCCGTACCGCCGTAGCTTTTCCAATCCTTCTCCAGCGGACCGGTTATCGCGGCCGGTGCTGGGGCGGCGCTGGTGGCGGTTTTCGAAGAAGTCGAGGTGGTCGGGGTCGCCGCGGGCGGGGACGCGGTTTCCGCACAGGACGCGACGGCCAAACAGGTGACCGCCGCGACGAGGGCAAGCCCGACTTTGGGCACAGTTTGCCCAGTGAACGCCCGCATCGGAAAACCCCCGTTAAGTTCGTGTAACCAACGAGCGTAAGGCGGGCCGGGACTAACCGCGACTTATGTCAGGGGGTCTTCGTCACACCAGGCGAGGGACCGGCTACCGGTCGAACTCGATGGGCAGGCTTTTCGGCCCGCTGAGGCTCACCATCGGTTTCCATGGCACCGGCCCCGCGGTGCGGGGGTTGAGCAGGCGGCCTGCGATGACGTTGAGCGCCTCGGCGATCTCCCGGCGGGCCAGATTGGCCCCCAGGCAGTAGTGCACGCCGCCGCCGAAGGTCAGGATGGGCGGCGCCCCCTCGCGCGTGATGTCGACCCGGTCGGGCTCGTCGTACACCGCCGGGTCGCGGTTGGCCGCGGCGGTGTTCACCAGGACCATCGTGCCGGCGGGAAAGAGGTAGCCGTCCAGCTCGGCGTCCTCGACCACCAGGCGAAGGGTCCCGCACGCGATCGGCGAGTGGCGCATGGTCTCCTCGACCGCGCGCATCGCCAGTTCGGGGTGATCCTTGAGCAGGCCCCATTGCTCCGGGTGCTCGCAGAGGACGTGCACCGAGGCGGCCACCTGGTTGCGGGTGGTGTCGGTCCCCGCCAGCAGGAGGCCGCCCGCGAGCATCCGCAGTTCGGCGGTGTTCAGCCGGTCGCCCGAAAAAGTGGGGTCCTCGGCGCGAATCAGGTCGGAGAGCAGGTCATCGGTCAGGCTGTGCCGTCGCCGCGCGACCATGTCGTCGACGTAGGCGTCGAGCTGGTGCCACGCGTTCATGACGACGGGCTCGACGGCCCGCAGGTCGACGCTGAAGCTGAAGGCCTTGAAGACGTCGTCCGCCCACGCCGAGAACTGTTGCCAGTCCTCGCGCGGAGCGCCGAGCAATGCGCAGATGATCGGGACGGGGTAGGGGCGCGCGAGGTCGGTGACGACGTCGCAGCGGCCCGCGTCGATGACCGCATCCACCAGCTCGTTCATCACCGCGACCATGGTGTCGTGCAGCCGCAGGGTCGCGCGGGGAGTGAACGCCTTGGACGTCAGGCTGCGCAGCCGGTGGTGCGCGTCGCCTTCCAGGCACAGCAGGC
>NZ_LZKF01000145.1:0-53428 GCF_001672665.1 Mycobacterium sp. E2238
ACGACGACCCGGCGGTCTCCATCCGCGGCGCCAAGAACGCGCCACGGCCGGGCGGCGACGACACCGCCGGCCCGCCGTAGGGGGTGGGAATGGTGTAGCGGCCCCGGGGGGTCGGATCGGTCCGTTGGCCCAGGTTCGCCCCCGGCGGCGGGCCGGCGCTGCCGATCGAACCGCCCCACTGACCTAACATCTGAGCCGATCCCTAGGAGATGACCGTGATCGTGACCACCGAGAAGAACCCGAAGGCCAAGGCGCACGCCGAACTGGAGCCGGACGCCGAAACACCGGAAGCAACCGAAGACGCCGACGAGGTGCGCGGCGAAGAATCCGGCGAGGCAGCCGATGAAGACGAGGGCGGCGACGTCGGTGCGCTGCTAAAAGGCAAGCGTCCCAAGAACGAGGGCCCTAGGCGCCCGTGGAAGCGCTATCTGCGCCGCTGCGTGTTGCCGGTGTTGCTCGTTGCCTCGCTTGGCGTTTCGGGTTTCCTCGGCTGGCGGCTGTGGCAAGAGCATCAGGTCAAACTGGCCGGCGAGCAGGCCCAGCAGGCGGCCATCGCCTACGCGCAAGTGCTGACGAGCATTGATTCGAACAAGGTCGACGAGAACTTCAGGCAGGTTCTCGATGGCGCGACGGGCGAGTTCAAGGACATGTACACCCAGTCCAGCGTCAAGCTCCGCCAGCTGCTGATCGACAACAAGGCGACCGCGCACGGCGTGGTGGTGGACTCGGCGATTCAGTCCGAGTCGGCGAACAAGGTTGTCGTGCTGGTCTTCATCGACCAGACCGTCACCAACACCGCCGCACCCGACCCGCGCATCGACCGCAGCAGGATCAAGATGACCATGGAAAAGGTCGACGACCGCTGGCGGGCGAGCAAGGTTCAGCTGCTGTGATCCGACGGATCTTGGCGGCAGTCGTATTGGCCGCGGCCACAACGATTCCCACCGCGGCTACGGCGCACGCGTCGGCGCCGTCATTCTGCGGTGAGCTCGGCGGTGACTGGGACGGCCAGTACTGCCACACCTCTGTCACGTCGGAGCGCAAGGCCGTCCGGGACATCAAGGTCGCGGTGCCCGACGACCTGGTCGACAATCCGACCACGGGCCCGGTGATCCGCGACTACCTGCGCACCCTGGTCAACAATTGGAAGACGGCCAACGGCGCCATGGCCGCCGACAGCTACGGCGAGGAGAACTTCGAGGTATTCCGGCACGGCAATCTGCTCAGCGCCGTGTTCCACGAGGACTACCACGCTGACGGGCCAAAGCCCAACAACGCCTACCGGACCTTCACGTTCGACATGGCAAGTGGCCGACGCATGCAGCTGGCGGATCTGACGACATCAAATCCGCTGACGGCCATTCCCCCACTGGCCCAACCGTTTATCCAAACCGCGCTCGATCAGGCGCCGCCGCCACACGACCCGGGAACCTACCCGTTCACCGTCGACCGCTGGACTCCCGACAAGGTCTACTCCGGGGCCTACAAGGCGTGGGCGGTCACTCCGGACGAGTTGATCCTGTACATGCCGGACTACCCGGTGGCGCACGACGAGCCCCTCAACTTCACGCCCGGCGTGATGCAGTGGTTCATGGACGGCGGCACGGTGCAAGCACACATCCCGTTGTCCGCGTTGAGTTCGGTGCTGCGCATCTAGCATCTGCGCCTGTGCGGCTGGCTCAGTTGGCCTTTCGACGACGCAGGTCGATCGATATCACGTCGGCAACGTGCTCGCTGTGCGCCACCTGACCGTCCCCGGTGGACGCGCGGCTGCTGCGGGCCGTGAAGCGGACGCTTGCCGCCAGATCGCCGTAATCCCAGGCTAAATCGCTGACTTCGCGCTTCGTGCGGTCGAGCGCAGTACCCAGCGCTCCGACGATGCGCCGCACGTGCAGGACCGTAGCGTTCACGGCTTCCACCGCGATATCGACGATGCGGTTCAGCTCTCGCTCCAGCATGAACATCCCCCTACTCAGTCCTCCGGGTTGTAGCCGAGGTTCGGGGCGAGCCAACGCTCGGCTTCCCGCAGGGTCCAGCCCTTGCGCTTCGCGTAGTCGGCGACCTGGTCCTGGGCCATCCGACCGATCACGAAGTACTGCGACTGCGGATGCGAGAAATACCAGCCGCTGACGGCGGCACCGGGCCACATCGCCATCGACTCCGTCAGCTCGATGCCGGTCCGCTCCTTGACGTCCAGCAACTCCCACAGTGTCGCCTTCTCGGTGTGCTCCGGGCAGGCCGGGTAGCCCGGGGCTGGGCGGATCCCCACGTACTTCTCGCCGATGAGCGCATCGTTGTCCAGCTGCTCGTCCGGCTGGAATCCCCAGAACTCCTTGCGGACCCGTTGGTGCATCCGTTCGGCGAAAGCCTCTGCCAGCCGGTCCGCGAGCGACTCCAGCAGGATCGCGCTGTAATCGTCGACGGCCGCCTTGAACTCCGCGATCTTCTCCTGGCTGCCGAGCCCCGCGGTGACGGCGAACGCGCCGACGTAGTCAGCCAGACCGGTGTCCTTGGGCGCGACGTAGTCGCCCAGCGACCGGTTCGGGATGCCGTCCCGATGCTCACCCTGCTGGCGCAGGTTGTGCAACGTCGTCAGCACCTCGGTGCGGGTCTCGTCGGTGTACACCTCGATGTCGTCCCCAACCGCGTTGGCCGGGAAGAACCCGATCACCCCGTTGGCGGTCAGCCACTTCTCCTTGATCAGGGTGTCGAGCATCTCCTGGGCGTCGTCGTACAGCTTGCGGGCAGCCTCGCCCGAGACGGGGTTGTTGAGGATGTCCGGGAATCTGCCCTTCATCTCCCAGGCGTTGAAGAACGGCTGCCAGTCGATGTACTCACGCAACTCGGCGATGTCATAGTCCTGGAATTCCCGGACGCCTAGACCCTGGGCGGGCACCGGCGGCGTGTAGCCGTCCCATTCGATGGGCGTCCGGTTCGCGCGCGCCTTCTCCAGCGTCAGCATTGGCCGCTCGTTCTTCTGGGAGTGCCGTTCGCGCAGGTCGGCGTAATCCTTCGCGGTGGCCTCCAGCAGGGCTGGACGCTGCTTGTCGTCGAGCAGCGCGGCGGCGACCGGCACCGAGCGGGAGGCGTCCTTGACCCAGACCACCGGGCCACTGCGACGCGGCGCCACCTTCACGGCCGTATGGGCGCGCGAGGTGGTCGCACCACCGATCAGCAGCGGGATTTCCAGGCCCTGGCGTTCCATCTCTACGGCGAAGTTGACCATCTCGTCCAGCGATGGGGTGATCAGTCCGGACAGTCCGATGATGTCGGCGTCGTGCTCCTTCGCCGCGGCCAGGATCTTCTCGGCGGGCACCATCACACCGAGGTCGATCACTTCGAAGTTGTTGCACTGCAACACAACCCCGACGATGTTCTTGCCGATGTCGTGCACGTCGCCCTTCACGGTCGCCATCACGATGGTGCCGTTGGTGTCCTTCGCCGCCGCGGTGCCGTTCTGCTCTTTCTCCTTCTCGATGAACGGCAGCAGGTACGCGACGGCCTTCTTCATCACCCGCGCCGACTTCACGACCTGGGGCAGGAACATCTTGCCCGAGCCGAACAGGTCACCGACGACGTTCATGCCGTCCATCAGCGGGCCCTCGATCACCTCGATCGGGCGGCCACCCGCCGCCGCGATCTCGGCCCGTAGTTCCTCGGTGTCGTCATCGACGTGCGCGTCGATCCCTTTGACCAGGGAGTGCGTGATCCGCTCGCGGACGGGCAGGCTCCGCCACTCGGCAGTCGCGGGGTCCTCGCCCTTCTCCTTGCTGTTGAACCGTTCCGCGATCTCCAGCAGCCGTTCGGCCGCATCCGCGCGACGGTTCAACACCACGTCCTCGATGCGATCCCGTAGCTCGGGGTCGATCGAGTCGTACGGCACCAGCGCACCGGCGTTGACGATGCCCATGTCCAGGCCCGCCTTGATGGCGTGGAACAAGAACACCGAATGGATCGCCTCGCGCACGGGGTTGTTGCCCCGGAACGAGAACGACACGTTCGAGATGCCTCCGGAGATGTGCACCCCCGGAAGGTTCTCCTTGATCCAGGCGCAGGCTTCGATGAAGTCGATCCCGTAGGTCGCGTGCTCCTCGATACCGGTGGCCAGCGCGAAGCAGTTCGGGTCGAAGATGATGTCCTCGGGTGGGAAGCCGACCTCTTCGGTCAGGATCCGGTAGGCGCGACCGCAGATCTCCTTGCGCCGCTCCAGGTTGTCGGCCTGCCCCTGTTCGTCGAAGGCCATCACGACGACGGCGGCGCCGTACTTGCGGCACAGCCGCGCCTCGCGGACGAACTTCTCCTCGCCCTCCTTCATGGAGATCGAGTTGACGATCGGCTTGCCCTGCACGTTCTTCAGGCCGGCCTCGATGACCTCCCACTTGGAGGAGTCGATCATCACCGGAACGCGGCTGATGTCCGGCTCGGCCGCGATCAGCTTGGTGAACCGGTCCATCGCGGCGACGCCATCGATCATGCCCTCGTCCATGTTGATGTCGATGACCTGCGCACCGACCTCGACCTGCTGCAGGGCGACCGACAGCGCGCTGTCGTAGTCCTCGGCCTTGATCAGGTTGCGGAACCGGGCGGAGCCGGTGATGTTGGTGCGCTCACCGATGTTCACGAACAGGGAATCGTCGGTGATGTTCAGCGGCTCGAGGCCCGAAAGGCGCGTGGCCACCTCGATCTCCGGCAGCTCGCGCGGCGGTTTGCCCTCGACGACCTTGGCGATCTCGGCGATGTGCGGCGGCGCCGTCCCGCAGCACCCGCCGACGAGATTGACTAGGCCCGCCTCCGCGAAGTCGGCGATGTAGCCGGCTTGGCGCTCCGGGGACTCGTCGTACTCGCCGAACGCGTTGGGCAGGCCGGCGTTCGGATAGCAGGAGACGAAGGTGTCCGCGATCCGCGCCACCTCGGCGATGTAGGGCCTCATCTCCGGCGCGCCCAGCGCGCAGTTGAGGCCGACCGCGAGCGGCTTCGCGTGCCTGATCGAGTTCCAGAAAGCCTCGGTGACCTGACCGGACAACGTCCGGCCGGAAGCATCGGTGATGGTGCCCGAAATGATCACCGGCCAGCGGCGTCCGCGCTCCTCGAAAAGCGTCTCGACGGCGAACACCGCGGCCTTGGCGTTCAGCGAGTCGAAGATCGTCTCGATGATCAAGAGGTCGACACCGCCGTCGACCAGGCCGTTCGCGGCTTCGAGGTAGGCGGCGACCAGCAGGTCGTAGGAGACGTTGCGGGCGCCCGGGTCGTTGACGTCCGGCGAGATCGACGCGGTCCGCGTCGTCGGCCCGATGGCGCCGGCGACGTAACGGGGCTTCTCCGGGGTGCTGTATTCGTCGGCGGCCTTGCGGGCCAGGGCGGCGCCGGCGTAGTTGAGCTCGTAGGCCAGGTCCTGCATGCCGTAGTCGGAGAGCGAGATCGCGTTCGCGTTGAACGTGTTGGTTTCCAGGATGTCGGCGCCCGCCTCGAGGTACTCGCGGTGGATCCCCTCGATGATCTGCGGCTGCGTCAGGTTGAGCAGGTCATTGTTGCCCTGAAGGGCGGTCGGCCACTCCGTGAACCGGTCGCCGCGGTAACCGGCCTCGTCCGGCCGGTCCCGCTGGATCGCCGTGCCCATCGCGCCGTCGATCACCATGATTCGCCGGCGCAGGGCGGCCGTCAGTTCTTCGGCGCAGTCGGGGCGGATGTTCGGCACGAAGGTCTCCGACGCCGGGGCGCTTTTGGGGGCGTTCACGTACGTTCCTTCCGTAGCGGAAGGCGTCCTTGACTCTGCCGAGCGTGGCGGATACCGGCATGGCCGGCGAACCGTTGCAACGCCTCTCGACCAGAAAAGTCTACGTCGTCACCCGACGACTGGACGCCCTGCTCGACCCGACCCGCTCGGCGATCGCGCTGCCCGTGAGCGCCGACTCGCGGATCTTGTCGGCAATGTCGTAGTTACCAAGGTTAACCAGATTGCGGCCGAACGTATTTCGTCTCGACCGCGCCGACGCCGGTTGTTGCGGTCGCCGATGCCCAGGTCAGCGGCCCGCGATTGAGTGCCCATCGCCCCGTCACCGGCCATCACACGCGGTGCCAAAGCGTCGAGGATGTCGGTGTCGTAGTCGTGGTCGCTCACGGCAGTCACCCCACAAGGATAGTCGTCCTATGCAAAAGGCCCAGAGGTTGACAGGTCCCTGACAGGCAAGGCCGATGGTCACGCCGAACATCGGGGCGCAAGGCCGTACGCTGATTCTGTGACCCCGCCCCAGGGCCGGCCCTATGGAGGAGCCGCACTGCCCGAACTGCACAACACCATCGTCGTGGCGGCGTTTGAGGGCTGGAACGACGCCGGCGACGCGGCCAGCGACGCGCTCGAGCACCTCGAGGCCATCTGGGAAGCCGACCCGATCCTGGAGATCGACGACGAGGCATATTACGACTACCAGGTGAATCGCCCGGTCATCCGGCAGGTCGACGGGGTCACCCGGGAGCTGGTGTGGCCGGCGATGCGTATTTCGCACTGCCGGCCGCCGGGCAGCGACCGCGACGTCGTGTTGATGCACGGGGTGGAACCCAACATGCGCTGGCGCACCTTCTGCGCCGAACTGGTCGCCATCGCCGACAAGCTCAACGTGGACACCGTGGTGATCCTGGGCGCCCTGCTCGCCGACACGCCGCACACCCGGCCGGTCCCGGTCTCGGGCGCGGCCTACTCCCCCGAGTCGGCGAAACGCTTCGGGCTCGAGGAGAGCCGCTACGAGGGCCCGACCGGCATCGCCGGGGTGTTCCAGGACGCCTGCGTGGCCGCCGGGATCCCCGCCGTGACGTTCTGGGCGGCGGTGCCGCACTACGTGTCGCAGCCGCCGAACCCGAAGGCGACGGTGGCGCTGCTGCGCCGCGTCGAGGACGTGCTCGACATCGAGGTTCCGCTGGCCGACCTGCCGACGGAGGCCGAGGAGTGGGAGCAGGCCATCACCGAGATGGCCGCCGAGGACGAGGATTTGGCCGAATACGTGTCGTCGCTGGAGCAGCGCGGCGACGCCGAGGTCGACATGAACGAGGCCCTGGGCAAGATCGACGGCGACGCGCTGGCCGCCGAGTTCGAGCGGTATCTGCGGCGCCGTCGTCCCGGCTTCGGCCGCTAACCCTGCTTCTTGCCCAAGCCCTGGTTGTAGGCGCTGGTGGACCGGCCGAGCGCCGCGACTTGGGCGTCCAGCTGGGGCAGTAGCTCCGCGGTGGGCTTGTGCAGGGGCAGTTCCCCGACCGGGGTGGACAGTACCGGCTTGATCCAGCGGAACAGGGCGACCCAACCCGGGCAGTAGACGCGGTTGCGGCGGCGTTCGATGCCCTTGACGAACGCGTCCGCGCACTTGTCGACGGTGGTGGTCTTGTTCAGCGGCCAGGGGAAGCTGGCGAGCAGCTTGCCGAAGGCGGGCAGGTCGGCCTCGGTGTCGCGGACCAGGGCGGTGTCGATCCACGACATGTGCGACGAGCCGACGTCGACGCCGCGGTGGGCGACCTCCAGCCGCAGCGCGTTGGCGAGGATCTCGACGCCGGCCTTCGACGCGTTGTAGGGAACCAGGCCCGGGCAGGCGGCGTATGCGGCCAGCGACGAGACGATCAACACGTAGCCGCGGCGCTCGATCACCGCCGGCAGCGTGGCCCGCACGGTGTTGAAAACGCCGAGCACATTGATGTCCATCACCCGCTTGAACGCCTCCGGGTCGACTCGCAACACCGACCCGTAGCTGGCGATGCCCGCGTTGGCCACGACGACGTCGATGCCGCCGAACCGCTCGACGGCCTGCGCGGCGACGGCCTGCATCGCCGGCAGGTCTCGCACATCGGCGACCGCCGTCAGCACGCGGTCGTCGCCGAGTTCGGCGGCCAGCGCTTTCAGCTCGGTGTCGTTGAGATCGGTGAGCACCAACCTGGCGCCCTTGTTACGCAGCCGGCGGGCGACCTCGGCCCCGATGCCCCGGGCCCCGCCGGTGATCAAAACAACTTTGTCCTGCAGTGACGTCATGGCGGCAAACGTACCCTTTACAGTTCCACCCCGAGCAGCGCATCGATCGCGGTCGCCACCAGCTTCGGCGCTTCGGCGTCGTGGCCGCCGTACTCGAGCGCGTCGGTGGTCCAACCATCAAGCGCGGCAAGCGCTTTGGGCGTGTTCAGGTCGTCGGCGAGGTATCGGCGCACCCGCGCGATCACGTCGGCGGCGTCGGGACCGGCGGGCAACCCCGTCGCGGTGCGCCAGCGCCCGAGCCGGGCGATGGCCTCGTCGAGCACCTGCTGGCTCCAGAACCGGTCCGCGCGGTAGTGCCCGGCCAGCAGGCCCAGCCGGATGGCCGCCGGCTCGATGCCCTGGGCCCGCAAGGTCGACACCAGCACCAGGTTGCCCCGGCTCTTCGACATCTTGTGCCCGTCCCAGCCGATCATGCCCGCGTGCACGTAGTGACGGGCGAATCGCCGCTCGCCCCTTACACATTCGGCATGTGCGGCGGTGAATTCGTGGTGCGGGAAGATCAGGTCGCTGCCCCCGCCCTGGATGTCCAGGCCGCTGCCGATGCGGCTGAGCGCGATCGCCGCGCATTCGACATGCCAGCCGGGCCGCCCGTCGCCGAACGGTGACGGCCAGCTCGGCTCTCCCGGCCGCGCGGCGCGCCACAGCAGCGCGTCCAGCTCGTCGCTCTTGCCGGGCCGGTGCGGGTCGCCGCCGCGCTGTTCGAAGAGTCGCAGCATGGTTTCGCGGTCGTAGCCCGACTCGTAGCCGAACTGCGGGGTGGCGTCCGCCCGGTAGTAGACGTCCGGGTAGTCGCCGTCGACGACGTACGCCGCCCCTGAGGCCAGCATCTTCTCGACGAGCTCGACCACCTCGGGGATCGCCTGGGTGGCCGCGACATAATCGCGCGGCGGCAGGACCCGCAGCGCCGCCATGTCCTCCCGGAAGCGCACGACCTCACGATCGCCGAGCTCACGCCAGTCGACACCGTCGCGCTGGGCGCGCTCGAACAGTGGATCGTCGACGTCGGTGACGTTCTGCACGTAATGCACGGCGTGGCCGAGATCCAGCCACTGCCGGTAGACCAGATCGAAGGTGAGATAGGTGGCCGCGTGTCCGAGATGAGTGGAGTCGTACGGGGTGATGCCGCAGACGTACATGGTCGCGGTCGATCCGGCCGCCACCGGCCGCACCTGGCGATCGGAGGTGTCATACAGCCGGAGCTCCGGTCCACGTCCCGGCAATACCGGAACCGGTGGAAACTCCCACGACTGCATGCCAACGACTCTAAACGCGGTGACCTAGCGCCATGCGTCGCGGATGGCAGCGAGCAGGATCGGTGCCACCTCGGCGCGGCACATCACGAAGTCGGGCAGGTAGGGGTCGAACTGGTTGTAGCGCATCGGCGAGCCGTCCAGGCGTGACGCGTGCATGCCGGCGGCCATCACAACGCCGGCCGGCGCCGCCGAGTCCCACTCCCACTGCCCGCCCGCGTGCAGGTAGGCGTCGACGTCGCCGTCGATGATGGCCATCGCCTTGGCGCCCGCCGAACCAATGGCCACCGGCTGTATCGCCAACGATTGGCGCATGCGGTGCAGCACGAAGGGCGGCCGGGTGGCGCTCACGGCAATGCGAAACGTGTGCGGTACGCCGACGCGCGCGGCGCCGGCGGTCACGGTGTCGGTGCGGTACACCGTGTTCCCGCGGGCCGGCAACGACACCGCCGCGTCGGTGATCTCCCGCTGGCCGTTGGTGGGGTCGCCGGTGGGACGCTGCCACAGCGCGATGTGCACCGCCCAGTCGTCGCGGCCCGGCGTGGAGTACTCCCGGGTGCCATCCAGCGGGTCGATGATCCACACCCGGTCGCACTTGAGCCGGCGCCGGTCGTCGTAGGCCTCCTCGCTGAGCACCGCGTCGTCGGGGCGCTCGGCGCGCAACCGGCGCAGGATGAGCTCGTTGGCCAATGCGTCGCCGGCGTCGCCCAACGCCCACGGGTGGCCGAAGCCGATCTCGTCGCGCACATTGAGCAGCAACTCCCCCGCGTCCGCGGCGAGTTCGGCGGCCAGTGCGGCATCGGTCAACTCATCCGGGCCCTGGCTCACCGGCTCAGTATTCCCGACGCCCGAGTGCCGCTCAGAAGGCCGGCCACGGAATGGGCCGGTGCCGGTTGGGGCCCGGCATCACCGGATCGTCCAGCAGCGCGTGCGCGCGCCTGCGCAGCGCCGCGATCTCCGCCCGCGTGATGTGCTCGGCCAATTCATCGCCCAGCGAGCCCGTCAGGGCCTCGGTGAGTCCGGCCACCGGCTCCAGCATCTTCTCGTCGACCGGCTTGTTGGCCCAGCCCCACAGCACCGTGCGCAGCTTGTTCTCGACATGCAGGCACACACCGTGGTCGACGCCGTAGACGTGGCCCTCGACGTCGCGCAGCACATGGCCACCTTTGCGGTCGGCGTTGTTGACCAGCACGTCGAAGACCGCCATCCGCCGCAGCCGGATGTCGTCGGCGTGCATCAAGACCACCTCGTCGCCGGCGTAGTCGTAGGCCCGCAGCACCGGCAGGTAACCGGGCTGAGGTTGGTTGGCGGGAAACAGGTCGACCAGGTCGGGTCCGGGCCGCGGGGCGGAATCGGCGGCGTCGCCCGGTTGGTCCACCCAAAGCTGCAGCATGCCCGGACCGGCAGGCCCGTGACGAATCACCGTGTAGGGCACGATGTTCCACCCCAAACACGTCGACACCAGGTAGGCGGCGACTTCGCGACCCGCCAGCGTTCCGTCGGGAAAGTCCCACAGTGGCGCCTCGCCCGAGACCGGCTTGTAGACGCAGTGCACGGTCGATTCGCCGAGCGTGGACTCACACAGGAAGGTGGCGTTGCTGGCTGAGCGGATACGTCCGATGACCGTCAGCTCGCCGTTGCGCAACACCTCACGGTCGTCAGGCCTCAAGTTCATCGTCAGGCCCGAGCAGCGCGCTGCGCCTATAGCCGTTGGCGCGCGCGCAGATATGGCCCTCCGGATCCAACGGTTCGTCGCACAGCGGACACGGCGGGCGTCCCGCTGAGATGACGCGATTGGAGCGCGTGGCGAACTGCCGCGCCGACTCCGGCGTCAAGAACACCCGCACCGCGTCGGGACCCTCTTCGGTGTCGTCTAGCACCACCGACGCGTCGAATTCGGCGTCGGTGACGGCCAGCAATTCGACCACCACGGTCTGGGCCTCCGAATCCCAGCCCAGGCCCATGGTTCCGACCCGGAACTCGGCGTCGACGGGGGTGATCAGCGGGTTGAGATCCTCGACCTCGGCGGGCTCCGGGGGGACCGGCGTGCCGAACCTGCGATTCACCTCGAGCAGCAGCGCACCGATGCGCTCGGCCAGCACCGCCACCTGCTGCTTCTCCAACACCACCGACACCACCCGGGCATCGTGCACCGCCTGTATGTAGAACGTGCGGTTTCCGGGCTGACCAACGGTCCCGGCCACGAAGCGGTCGGGTGTACGGAAGACGTGAATTGCGCGGGCCATGGCACCTCCAAAATACCGGCTGTTGCCTTCGCCGTGCGATTCGATTGCCCCGCTTGCCCTCTTTTAAGCGGAATTAGTCTGTCGAGCCGCCGACCACCGCGTCGCCGGACGGCATGGCCGGGGCCGGCTCTCCCGTCGGCGCCGGCTGGGACTCACCGTCCGTCTTCGCCTTCGCCTCATCCTGGGGCTCGTCCTTGGGCGGTGGCCCGGCCCGCAGCGCCGCAGCCAACTTCGCACCGGTGTGGTTGACGTGCAACACAAATGGGCGCAATTCGGTGTACCGGATCACACTCACCGACGCCGGGTCGGCGGTGACCCGCTGGAACGCGTCCAGGTGCATGCCGTAGGCGTCGGCGACCACCGCCTTGATGACATCACCGTGGGTGCAGGCCACCCATAGGGCGTCGCCGCCGTGCTCGGCAGCCAGCCGTCGATCGTGCTCCCGGACGGCGGCCACGGCGCGCGCCTGCACCTCCGCCAGCCCCTCGCCACCGGGAAACATCGCCGCACTCGGGTGGGCCTGCACGACCCGCCACAGCGGCTCGCCGGCCAGCTCGGCGATCTTGCGGCCGGTCCAGTCCCCGTAGTCCACTTCGGCGAGCCGGTCTTCGATGAGCGGCTCGAGGCACAGCGCTTCGGCGAGCGGTTCGACGGTGCGCCGGCAGCGCAGCAGTGGCGAACTGATCAGCCCGCGGATGGCCAGGTCGCCGATCCTGTCGATCAGTCCGGCGGCCTGGTCGCGCCCCTTGTCGTCGAGGTCGACACCCTCGGAGCGTCCGGCGAGGACGCCGGCGGTGTTCGAGGTGGAGCGGCCGTGGCGCAACAGGATGACCGTCATACCGCGGTATCCCACTGACATGTCGCCCAAAGCACGATCACGACCGTACCCGGTGCGGGTGCGGGTTCTTGACTAGCGCGAGACCGGCACCGCGTGCGCCACCGAGTCACGGACGGCGGCGATGAGGCTGCGCTCGTCGGAGACGTCGATGTCGACCAGGCTGCGGATCGCCCTCGCGACCACTTCATCCGCCTGGGGAACGGGCCCGGCAAGGCGCGGCCGGTAAATTTCGACGACGAGCGATCGGTGCTCGATGTGGAACGCAAAACTGCGCCCATCACCGACTTGTCCATATCCGCTGGCGAAAATGCCTGTCGACAAATCTTCGACAGCAAACTCTTTCTCCGCGATATGCCGGTCAACGGTGACGGCCATGGCCCGACCATACCCCGCCCGCGAGACTTGATGTAGGCGACATGGCCATATTGGATGCGAAGGCGTTCCTTAATGTCCCCAGTCCACCGTTGTTACGCGAGGGAAAGAATTGCTGTCAACGCACGTGCGTCGCCGAGCGGCAGCTCGCCGAGGTTTGCTTGGCGTCGCGCTTTTGCTGGGCGCCGCCGCGGGATGTTCGTCGAATACATTCAAATCGGCTCCGCCCACCATCGAGCCGGCCGCGCCGGCCGTGTCGCCGCCGGTGTCGCAGAACCCGGCCGGCGTGGTCCGCGCGCTGGTCGCCCACGCCACGGCCGCGGTGTTCGACCGTGGCACCCACCACCTCGCGGTGCTGGCGCCCGCCGCCGCCCCGCCGGGTCCTGCCACCGTCACGGTCTTCGGTGACCCGCAGGCCGCACCGCGCGTCATCGACCTGCCGGGGCCGGCGACCTCGCTGACCGACGACGGCCACGGCACGCTCTTCCTGGCCGCCCGGGGCGGCTATGTCGTGGTCGACCTGACCACCGGCCGTACAAGGCAGGTGAACGTCACCGACGCCGGGCAGGCCGACTTCACCGCGGTCGCCCAGCGCGCCGACGGCAAACTGGTGTTGGGCAGCGCCGACGGGGCTGTCTATATCCTTGCCTCCCCGACACCGGGCAGCGTCGACACCGCGACCGTCGGCAGCCGGACCAAGATCTTCGCCCGCGTCGACGCGCTTGCCGCGCAAGGGAATACGACGGCGGTCCTGGACCGGGGGCAAACCTCGGTGACGACGATCGGCGCCGACGGCCAAGCCCGCCAGGCGCTGCGCGCGGGCGAGGGCGCAACCACCATGGCCGCGGACCCGTGGGGCCGGGTTCTGGTCGCCGACACCCGGGGCGGCCAGCTGTTGGTGTACGGCGTCGACCCGCTGATCTTGCGGCAGGCCTATCCGGTGCCCCAGGCGCCGTACGGCCTGGCCGGATCCCGCGAGTTGAGCTGGGTAACCCAGACCGCTTCCAATATGGTGGTTGGTTACGATCTGTCCACCGGAATTCCCGTCGAAAAGGTGCGTTACCCGACCGTGCAGCAACCGAACTCACTGGCCTTCGACGAAGCGTCAGACACCTTGTACGTGGTGTCGGGGTCCGGTGCGGGGGTTCAGGTCATCGAACACGCGGCGGGTAAGCGTTGACCGCGCCGCGCCGAAGTCAGTTGCCCCCGGGCTGGGACACCGAGCTGTCCGACGAATACGAGTGGGTGCCGCTGCGCCTGCCGCCCGAGGTGACCCGCCTCAGCGCGTCGATCCGGTTGTCCATCGAGGCCGAATTCCGGGGCTGGGAGCTGACCCGGGTGCGGCTTTACAACGACGGCAGCCGACGAGTGTTGTTGCGCCGCAAGAAGTCTCGGCTGAACAACCGGCGGCCTGACCAACCGGAACTGTGACGGTGACCCAACCGCGCGAAGGCGGTTTGTACCGCCTGGTGCGACGGCTGTTCTTCCTGGTTCCGCCCGAGCGCATCCACACGCTGGTCTTCGGGGTGCTGCGCGGCGCCACCGCCGTCGCCGTGGCGCGGCGGCTGTTGCACCGAATGCTCGGCCCCACCGATCCGGTGCTGGCGAGCACGGTGCTCGGGGTGCGCTTCCCGGGGCCGCTCGGGCTGGCGGCCGGCTTCGACAAGGACGGCAAGGGGTTAATGACCTGGGGCGCGCTGGGGTTCGGCTACGCCGAGGTCGGCACGGTCACCGCGAACGCACAGCCCGGCAACCCGCCCCCGCGCATGTTCCGGCTGCCCGCCGACCGCGCCCTGCTGAACCGGATGGGCTTCAACAACCTCGGCGCCGGCGCGCTGGCGATCCAGCTTGCGCGTCACCGGCCCGACATTCCGATCGGGGTCAACATCGGCAAGACGAAGTCCACACCGGCCGCCGAAGCCGTCGACGACTACCGGGCCAGCGCCCGCCTGGTCGGGCCGCTGGCGTCCTACCTGGTGGTCAACGTCAGCTCGCCGAACACGCCCGGACTGCGCGACCTGCAGGCCGTCGAGTCGCTGCGGCCCATCCTGTCGGCCGTCCTCGCCGAGACCTCGAAGCCGGTGCTGGTCAAGATCGCGCCCGATCTTTCCGACGCCGACCTCGACGACGTCGCCGACCTGGCCGTCGAGCTGGGCGTGGCCGGGATCGTCGCCACCAACACCACCGTGTCGCGTGCGGGCCTTCGGACGCCGGGGGTCGACGCGCTGGGACCCGGCGGCATTTCCGGGCCGCCGGTGGCACGCCGCGCCGCCGAGGTGTTGCGGCGGCTCTACGGGCGGGTCGGCGACCGGCTGGTGCTGATCAGCGTCGGCGGCATCGAGACGGCCGACGACGCGTGGGAGCGCATCACCGCGGGCGCGTCGCTGCTGCAGGGCTATACCGGCTTCATCTACGGAGGAGGCTTGTGGCCCAAGCACATTCACGACGGCATCGCCCGCCGGCTGCGCGAGGGCGGGTTCGATTCGATCAGCGATGCCGTTGGCTCGGCTGCGCCGAGGTCCGGTGGCCCGGCGGGCTAAGCGACCGCACACCGACGGCCGGCCGGGGTAGGACGAGCGGCTACTTCTGTTCGTAGATGCCGTGAATAACGGCGCGCGCGATCGCGTGCTGGAACAGGTTGAAGCCGAGGTACGCCGGGCTGGCGTCCTCGCCGAGGTCCAGCTTGTCGACGTCCACGGCGTGCACCGCGATGTAGTAGCGGTGCGGCCCGTGCCCGGGCGGCGGCGCGGCACCGATGTAGCGGCGCATCCCGGCGTCGTTGACGAGAGTCAGGGCGTCACCGGGCAGGTCGCTGCCGTCCCCCGCGCCCGCGGGCAGTTCGGTGACGTCGGCCGGCAGGTTGGCCACCGCCCAGTGCCAGAATCCCGAGGCCGTCGGGGCATCGGGGTCGTAGACGGTGACGGCGAAGCTACGGGTCTCGCCTGGGAACCCCGACCAGCTCAACTGCGGGCTGACATCTTCTCCGCCCGCGCCCATGATCCCGCTGACCTGTGGCTTGGCCAGCGACTGGCCGTCGGTGATCGAGTCCGACGTCAGGGTGAACGTCGGCAGCTGCGGCAGCGCGGCGTACGGGTCGGGCGCGGTGCTCATGAGCGATCCTCTCGTTACGTGTCGTGTCTTTCAGCAGTGTGTCAGGAAGTGTGCCAGCACCTCGGTGCCGAACCTCAGCGCGTCAACGGGTACCCGCTCGTCGACACCATGGAACAACGCGGTGAAATCGAGGTCTGGCGGCAACCGCAGCGGGCTGAAACCGAAACAACGAATACCCAAGCGCGCGAACGATTTTGCGTCGGTGCCACCGGAGAGCATGTAGGGCACCGTGCGGCCGTCCGGGTCGAGGGCCAGCACGGCCGCGTTCATGGCGTCCACCAGGTCGCCGTCGAAGCTCGTCTCATACGACGAGAAGTTCTTGATCCATTCCCGTGTGACGTCCGGGCCGAGCAGTTCGTCGACCTCGGCCTCGAACGCCTCCTTGCGGCCCGGCAGGATTCGGCAATCCACCACCGCTTCCGCGACGGCCGGGACGACGTTCGCCTTGTACCCCGCCTTGAGCATCGTCGGGTTCGCGGTGTCGTGCAGCACGGCCTTGAGCATGCGGGCCATCGGGCCGAGCTTTTCGACCGCCCCCGCCAGGTCGCCCGACTCGACGTCGAACGTCAGCCCGGTCTCCTCGCTGACCGCCGCCAGGAACTGGGCGACGGTGTCGGTCACCACGAGGGGAAACTGGTGCCGGCCCAACCGGGCGACCGCCTCGGCGACGGCGGTGACGGCGTTGCGGTCATGCACCATCGATCCGTGTCCGGCCGGCCCGCGGGCGGTCAGCCGCATCCAGGACAAGCCCTTCTCGGCGGTCTCGATCAAATAGAGCCGGCGTTCGCCGCCGTCGCGGCGGGGCACGGTCAACGAGAAGCCGCCCACTTCTCCGATCGCCTCCGTGACGCCTTCGAACAGGTCGGGCCGGTTGTCGACCAGCCATTGCGCCCCGAAGGTGCCGCCGTGTTCCTCGTCGGCGAGGAAGGCGAACACCAGGTCCCGCGGCGGCACGATCCCCGCCTGCTTCAACCGCCGGCCCACCACGATCATCATGCCGACCATGTCCTTCATGTCGACCGCGCCGCGGCCCCATACGAAGCCTTCCTTGACCGCACCCGAAAACGGGTGCACGCTCCACTCGGCCGGCTCGGCCGGCACCACGTCGAGGTGCCCATGGATCAGCAGCGCGCCGCGCGAACTGTCGGCGCCCGCGAGGCGGGCGATCACGTTGCCGCGGCCCGGGGCCCCCGACTCCACATATTGGGGCGCGTAGCCGACCTGGGCCAGCTGCTCGGCGACCCACTGCGCGCACTCGGCCTCGCCCCGCGTGGTCTCCGGTTCGCCGGTGTTGGTGGTGTCGAACCGGATCAGCCTGCTGACGACCTCGACGACGTCGTCACTTGGGCCGGTCGGGAACTCGGTCTGGGCGGTCACAACCACCTTTCCTACCATTGCCGGGGCCGCCGGGCGCGGTGCTCAGCGGCCCGGCTGGGTTGGGAGCGCGTGAGACAATCCGATAGCCTTAGCTGCCAACTCTCGTTGGTCTTGTCCGAGTGGCGGAATGGCAGACGCGCTAGCTTGAGGTGCTAGTGCCCTACTAATGGGCGTGGGGGTTCAAGTCCCCCCTCGGACACGCATGGCGCAGGGCCGCTTCTCGCGTCGGAGCTCGGGAGCGCCGGCCGTGTTGATAGAGTTATTGCTATCGGGGTCGAGAAAAGGCCTCTTCTCTGCACGTTCGACGCATGGCCAGTACGAACGATCTTCTCCCCCAACCCAGTACGCCTAGAGCCGGCGTAACGTCAGCAAGATCAACTTTCCGCGTTGACAGGTCAACCGCATGCATGATGGTGCCCACATAGGCGTCGAGATCGACCTCGACGCTTTGTGGGCGGCCGTGCCGTGCCCCACGCTGGTCATCGACCGCGAGGGAATCGTGCGGGCGCTGAGCGGGTCGGCGCAGTCCCTGCTGCCGGGCGCGACGCAGGGCGGCCAGATCAACGAGTCCGTCGACTGGCTGTCGCGCGCACACCACCGCCTCGTCCAAGTTGAACCCGGCGCGGTCGATCGAAACGCCTCCGTCGTCTCGGGAAGCGTGGGGGGTCGAAAATTCGACGCGCACGCAGCGGTGCTGCCCAGCGGCGAGGTGGCGTGGTCGCTGGTCGAGGACACCGGCCAGTTGTTACGGGAGGCGCAAGAAGCGCTGGCGCGCGAGCAGGAACGCACGGCGATCCTGCTCGAGGCGTCTTCGGTGTTGACCGCGTCGCTCAACGTCGACCGCTGCCGGGAAGCGACGGTGCAGATGGCCGCCCGGCACCTGGCGGACGCGGCGGTGCTGGTGGCTCCCGCGGGCCACGGCCGGCGGCTGCCGGTCTTCTACAGCAGTGCGGCGGGGCCCGTGGAGCAGTGCAGTGTCGGCGCCGACCCGGCGACGGTGGCGGGTTTGAGCGAGGCGCTGCACGGATTCCCGCCGGTATCCTCGGGCTGGATCGATCCCGTGACGGTCCCGGATTGGCTTGTGCCGCAACACTTCTCGGGTCCAGTGGGATCCGTGATGATCCTGACGCTGCCCGGGCACGGGGTTTCGGCGGGGGCTTTGGTGTTGCTTCGGCGCATCGATCGCCCGGGGTACAGCGCGGACGAAGAACTCTTCGCCGGCCTGTTTGCCGCGCGCGCCGGGGCGGCGTTGTCCGCCGCACGCCTCTATGCCGAACAGGCCGCCATCACCCGCACCCTGATGCGTGACCTGTTGCCTCCCCCGCTGCACGGCCTGCACGGCATCGAATTCGCTGGCGGCTACCGGGCTTCGAAGGATTACGAGGTGGTCGGCGGCGACTTCTACGACTTCCATCCCGCGGCGCGGCCCGAGGACGAGACGCTGGTGGTGCTGGGCGACGTGTGCGGCAAGGGGCTGGAAGCCGCGGTGATGACCGGCAAGATCCGCAACACGCTGCAGGCCCTGACGCCGCTGGCGCAGGACCACGAGGGTGTGCTCACGCTGCTCAACCGCGCCATGTTGTCGTCGGATCACACCCGGTTCGCCACGTTGGTCCTGGCCTCGGTCGCCTACCGGGACGGTCAGGTGGTGCTGCGGTTGACCTGCGCCGGGCATCCGCCGCCGTTGATCGTGCGCGACAACGGGCAGGTGGAAGAGGCCGACACCAAGGGCACGCTGGTCGGCGCGCTGGAGCGCATCACCGTGCAGTCGTTCGAGACTTCGCTGGCGCCGGGCGAGACGTGCGTGCTGTACACCGACGGCATCACCGAGGCCCGCGGTGGTCCGCTCGGCGATGACTTCTTCGGCGAGGAGCGCCTGGCCGCCGCACTGACCGGATGCGCGGGCATGCCGGCCGAAGCCGTCGTCGAACGCGTCCTGATGCTGGCCGCGCAGTGGGTGGGGCAACGCGTGCACGACGACATCGCGGTCGTCGCCATCACCGCCCCGCAGCGCACCCACCTCAGCGCCGTCGACGGCCACACCCGCGGCAGGTACGTGGCATGAGGTCCTACGACACCGATATGGCCGCCCCCGCTACCGGTGCCGGCGACGAACTCGTGATCCGCGAGCGGCTCTGGGGGGCCCTCGCCAACCGCGACGAGTACGCGGCGGCAGCCACCGTGTTCGCCGCGATGGATGCGGGCATGACGCCCGAGGACGTGCTGCTGGAGGTGATCGCTCCCATCCAGCACAAGGTGGGCACCGAATGGGCCGCCAACCGCATCAGCGTCGCGCAGGAGCACGCGGCCACGGCCATCAACGACCGCGTCATCGCCGCGCTGGCTCACCACCCCGCCGGCAAAGTACCCGCCCACGGCGGCCGGGTCACTCTCGCGTGCGTGGACGGCGAATGGCACGCTTTGCCCGCCCGGCTGCTGGCAGAGGTGCTGCGACTGCGCGGCTGGCACGTCGACTTCCTCGGGGCGCAGGTCCCGACCCCGCACCTGATCGCCCACCTGCACCAGCACGGACCGGACGTCGTGGCGCTCTCCTGCTCGATCCCCACCCGGCTGCCCAACGCGCACGCCGCGATCATCGCGTGCCAGTCCGCCGGTTTCCCCGTCCTGGCCGGCGGGGCCGCCTTCGGCCGCGACGGCCGTTTCGCCAGGCAGCTGGGGGCCGACGCGTGGGCGCCCGACGCGCGGACCGCCGACGAACGCCTGCGCCGCGAATTCCCCGCCGTTCGGCGCACTTTCAGCCGACAGCCGGTCGATGACCTGCCACATCTGGCCGACCAGGAGTACACCATGGTGAGCCGGAGCGCGGGTCAGCTTGTCAAGTCCACCGTCGCCGATTTGGAGGACCGCTTTCCCGCCATGCGCGCCTACTCCACACCGCAGCGCCAGCACACCGTCGAGGACGTCGCGCACATCGTCGACTTCCTCACCGTCGGCCTGTACACCGACGACGACGCGTTGTTCGCCGACTTCGTCACCTGGACCGCCGACATTCTCGCCGCCCGGGGCGTTCCCGCGGCATCGCTTCACCCCGCGTTGGATTTGCTGGACGCGCAACTCAAGGAGTTCCCACGCAGCCAGCGCCTGCTGCGGGTAGCAAACGATGCCCTCGCCACCGTCGCCGGCCCGGGAGCGTCACGATGAACCTGTTCCTGAGCGTCGCCACGACGGAAAGATCGGCGTGCGTACAGGTCTCCGGCGACCTGGTCTACGAAACCGTCGACGCCATGGTCGACGCCGCCGGTCAACTACTCGGCCGCCACCCCGCCCTGGCAAACCTGCATCTCGACCTCTCCGGACTGGCCTTCTGCGATTCCGCGGGCCTGTCCGCCCTCCTCCTCGTGCATCGCCACAGCTGTCAGGCGGGTGTGCGCCTGCACCTTGACCACCGGCCGCGATTCCTCGATCGCATCCTGGACGTGACCGGTACGTTCGAGCATCTCGTGACAGCGCCGGCCTCGAATGCGAGCCAGAACGCCCCGGGAGAAACCGGGGTTCGCTGACCGGCGCGGCCGCCACGAAAGCCCGTAGGGTGGAATGCGACCGATGACACCCAATGGATTCCTCCGGCGCACTGCGACGCGCACGTTCCGTGACCGTCGCGAGGCCGGTCACGCGCTGGCCGAGCAGCTGATGTCCTACCGCGACAGGGATGACGTGCTGGTCTTCGGGTTGGCCCGCGGCGGCGTCCCGGTGGCGTGGGAGATCGCCGCGGCGCTGCACGCCCCCCTGGATGTGTTCCTGGTCCGCAAGCTCGGGGTGCCGCGCTGGTCGGAGCTCGCGATGGGCGCGGTGGCCAGCGGCGGCGGCCTGGTGATGAACGACGACGTCGTTTCCAGCTTGCGCATCACCGACGAAGAAGTACGCGACGTGATCGAGAGCGAGACAACGGAACTCGCCCGCCGCGAGAACGCGTATCGGGGCGGGCGTCCGGTGTCCGACCCCCGCGGCAAGGTGGTGATCCTGGTGGACGACGGGATCGCCACCGGCGCCAGCATGCTGGCCGCCGTCCGAGCGGTGCGAGCCGGCAGGGCCGGCTCGACGCCCAAAAAGATAATTGTCGCGGTTCCGGTAGGACCGCCGTCGACCTGCCGCGAGCTCGGGCTCGAGGCCGACGAGGTGGTATGCGTGACGATGCCGCCCGGATTCGAAGCCGTCGGCCAGGTGTACGGCGATTTTCACCAGGTCAGCGACGACGAGGTGCGCGAGACGCTCGCCACACCCACCGGCTGAGTGCTACTTGGCGGCCTCGTCGCCGCGGCCCTCGGCCGACACCGCGGACTGTTCGGTCGCCTCCGCGTCAGCTCCGCCCGGTTCGTGCGGCGCGTCCTCGGGGTAGTCGACCGGCTCGTCGCCGGCCTCGGCCTCCTGCTGGGCCGCGCCGCCCGCGTCGCGCCGCTGCCGCTCCTGCAACGCGTCGATGATCAACAGCACCACGCCGAGCACGCTCGCGCCGATGCACACCCAGGCCACCAACTCATTGCTCGTGACCACGGCGAACACCAATGCGACGAGCCCGACCAGGGCCAGTACCAGCGCAATGATCAGCATCGGTCATCCTCCAAGCGGCGAGCGGGACAGCCAGTTCGTGTGCAGGTCCAGTGTGCCAACCGCGCAGCTTGGCGAGTGTCCGGCACGCCTGTGAGGCTAGTTGTTACCCCGATTGAATTGGTCGAATCCGCCTGCTTCGGCGCTGGAGTCGACGGGCGCCGCCGATCCGCGCTGGCCGAGCTCCTCCAGCTGCGATTCCAGGTAGGTCTTGAGCCGGGTCCGGTACTCGCGTTCGAAGGTGCGCAGCTGCTCGAGCCGGCCTTCCAGGACGGTGCGCTGCTGGTTGATCGTGCCCATGATCTCGGAGTGCTTGCGTTCGGCGTCGGCCTGCAGGGCGTCGGCCTTCTCCTGGGCCTGGCGCAGCTGGGTTTCGGAGCGGGTTTGCGCATCGGCGAGCATCGCGTCGGCGTGCTGCCGGGCGTCGGCGACCGTGGTCTCGGCGGTTTGGCGCGCCTCGGTGAGAATCTGGTCGGCGTTGGCACGGGCGTCGGCCAGCATCTTGTCCGACTCGGCCTTGGCCGTGCTGGTCAGGCGGTCGGCGGTGTCCTGCGCCAGGCTCAAGACCCGCGCGGCCTTCATGGCCTGTTCCTCGTTGCTCGCCGCGGAAGCCGCGGGGGCGGCGGGGGCGGCGACCGGCGCCGCCTTCGGGGCGGGCTCCGGCTCGGGGACGGGGATCGCCTGGGTGGGCGCGGCCGCGGGAGCGGCGCTGGCGCCACCGCCGGCAGCGAGCTCCTGGTCCAGCTCCTCGATCCGCTGACGCAGATCGCTGTTCTCTTCGATGAGCCGCGTCAGCTCGGCCTCCACCAGATCGAGGAAGGCGTCGACCTCGTCTTCGTTGTAGCCCCGCTTGCCGATCGGTGGCTTACTGAACGCCACATTGTGGACGTCGGCTGGTGTAAGCGGCATTGTTTCGTCCCCTCAAGTTCCTGTCTAACGTTCTGGAAAGTGTAGAACGCAGTGGTAGCCGTCGTGCAACTGCCGTCCATCCTGTCACACCAGGCGCGACCGTTGCTGTTTAGGCCAATAAATAAGAACCAATTTCAAACGCTCAGGGCAATAAAATCCGAAACCTAAGAATTTTTAAATCGCAGGCACCAAACCGACGCTAAAACGTGGCCGAACCGTCTCCAGGCTGGAAGGGGGCCGGCCCGAGGGCCCGTCCGGCCTACGCCGCGGCGCCGAAGGCCAGCTGCATGCCGATGAACGCGACCAGCAGCAGCACCATGATGGACAAGTCGAAACGGACCGCCCCGATGGTGAGCTGTGGGATCAGCCGCCGCAGCAACTTCACCGGCGGATCCGTGATCGACATGATGATCTCGAGGATCACCACCGTGATCCCGGTGGGATGCCAGTCACGGCTGAACGAGCGAATGAACTCGACGACGACCCGGGCGATGAGCAGCAGCCAGAAGATGAACAGCGCAAACCCAAGGATCTGAAAGAACAGCACCAACTGAAGAGCCCCGACCTTACCGATGAGATGTCAAGCGCCGCGGGCTTTCGCGGCGCCTGCCAGCGTACCGACTCCCCGCCTCGGGCCACATCTCAGCCGGTCCGGCCGTCGAAGCGGCGCCGAACCCGGCGCCGCTGAACCGCGGGTTATTGGTAAGCGTAGAAACCGGTTTCGGCGATCCGGCGACGCTCCTCGGGGGACACGTCCACGTCCGCGGGCGAGAGCAAGAACACCTTGGTCGCCACCTTGTCGAAGGAGCCGCGCAACGCGAAGGCCAAGCCGGCCGCAAAGTCGACCAGCCGCTTCGCGTCGGCGTTGTCCATGGATACCAGGTCCATGATGACCGGGGTGCCGTCGCGGAACCGCTCGCCGATGGTGCGGGCCTCGCTGTAGTCCTTGGGCCGCAGCGTGGTGATCTTCGAGAGCGGGTGGCCCTCTTCGAACATCATCGCCATCCGGCGCGGGTCCATCGCCAGCGCGCCGCGGGTGGAGTTGCGCAACCAGGACCCGAAGCGCGGCCTGCCCATCTCGGGCCGCTCGAAGTCGCGGGGGTGGACGGCGCCGTAGCGTGGCTCCTCCGCGTAGCCGCCGCGGTAACCGGTCGGCGGCGCGTAGTCGGCGGGCTCGCGCGGGTCGTCGTAGTCGCGCCCCTCGTAGCGGCCTTCCATGCGTCCGTAGCCGTCGTCGAAACGCGGCCGCGGAAAGCCGCGGGAGGGTGCGTGGTCGTCGTAATACTCGTCGTCGTAGTCGTCCATCGGGGCCATACCGAAATAGGCCTTGACTTTGTGCAGTGTGCTCATTGCGTTGACCCCTTCTAGCCCCTGATGCTTGGTGTCAGTGATGAAGATGTGACTACAGTGACTTAATACGGTGACGGTAGCGGCCGGGGACCCAATAGCGCGGTACCGACACGCACACACGTCGATCCGTGTTTGACGGCAATTTCGAAATCGTCGGACATGCCGGCGGACAGGCCGACGGCGTTCGGATGGGATTCCAGGACGCGCAGGTGCTCGGTCCGCAGCCGTTCGAAGGCCTCGTCCGGACTCGAACCCAGCGGCGGAATGCCCATCAGACCTGCCAGTTCCAGGCACTTCGCGTCCTCGGCCTGCGCGCACAATCGGTCGACCGCTCCCGGCGCCGAGATGTCGACGCCGCCCCGCGTCTCGTCGCCGTCGAGGCTGACCTGAACGTAGACCCGCATCGGATCGGAGCGGCGGCCCTCGGCCAGGGCCGCCGAAACGCCCCGGTCGAGCGCGCTGACGAGGTGGGAGCTGTCCACCGAGTGGGCGGTGTGCGCCCAGCGGGCAACCGACCGGGCTTTGTTTCGCTGAATGTGGCCCACCATGTGCCAGCGCAGGGGAGGCACGTCCGCCCGTGACGAAGCCGCCAAAAGTTTCGTGACTTCGCTCACTTTTGCCGACGCTTCCTGGTCCCGCGATTCGCCGACGGCCCGGCAACCCAATCGCGACAAAGTCACGACATCGGTTGCTGGAAAGAATTTGGTAATCGGCAGGAGTTCGATTTCCCCGACATTGCGACCCGCGGCTTCCGCTGCCGCCGCAAGGCGCGAACGCACCGCCGCTAATGCGTGGGTCAATTCCGTTTCCCGGTCGCTGTGACCCTCCGGCGCCCCCATCGCAGTCACTCCATCCACACCAGCGAGGCGAGCCGCCCGGTTGGGGCGTCCCGGCGGTGACTGAACAACGTCGGGTCGGCCACGGTGCAGCGCGGATCGATGTCGATGGCCGTGACGCCCAATTGCTTTAGCTGGCCAGCGATTCCGGCCCGAAGGTCGAGCCCGGGAGTGCCCGCCGCGGTCGTGGTGCGGCTGCCGGGCAACGCGACCTCCACCTCGTCGGCCATGGCCGCGGGCACCTCGTAGTTGCGCCCGCTGACCGCCGGACCCAGCAGGGCCGAGATGTCCTCGACATGCGCGCCCAGCCTCAGCATCGTCTCAACGGTGCGGGCCACCACCCCGAGCTGCGCGCCGACGCGGCCCGCATGCACCGCCGCGGCCACCCCGGCGCGTACGTCGCCCAACAGCACCGGCACACAGTCGGCCGTCACCACGGCCAGCGCCAGTCGCGGGGTGCTGGTCACCAACGCGTCGGTGCCGTCGACGGCATCCCGGGGTCCGTCGACCACCTCGACCCGATCACCGTGGACCTGGTTCATCCACACCACGCGGTCGGGGCCCAGGCCGATGGCGGCGGCCAGTCGGTTCCGGTTGGCGGCGACGGCAGCCGGATCGTCACCGACGTGGTCGCCGAGGTTGAAGGTGTCGAACGGTGGTCCCGAGACACCGCCCGCGCGGCTGGTGGTCACCCGCCGGATGCGCACGCTCACCTTTTCAGTATCCGGAGTGCACCGCCTGCCAGCGGGCAGCGCCATCCGGCGCCTATCTTTCGTGGCCGGTTTGTCGCGCACTGGCAAGCGAATCGAGACTCTCAGCGGCGCATGAACGGCGGCACGTCGACGTCGTCGTCGTCACCGCCGATATTCAGCGTGGCGCCGTTGGTGTGGACCGGCACGCTGACGGCGTCGACGGGTTCGAACAGCGTCGAGGTGAGCTTGCCGGCCTTCGCCGACTCGATCCGGTGCGCCCCGCCCTTCTCCGCGGCAGTGCCTCCCACCACGGGCTTGCGGCCGGCGCCTGCGGCGTCGAAACCCGCCGCGATGACCGTGACGCGCACCTCGTCACCCAACGAATCGTCGATGACCGTGCCGAAGATGATGTTGGCGTCCTGATGGGCGGCGTCCTGCACCAGCGAGGCCGCCTCGTTGATCTCGAACAGGCCCAGGTCACTGCCGCCGGCGATCGACATCAGCACGCCGTGGGCGCCCTCCATCGAGGCTTCCAGCAGCGGTGAGTTGATCGCGATCTCGGCCGCCTTGAGCGAGCGTCCTTCGCCGCGCGCGGAGCCGATGCCCATCAGCGCGGTGCCCGCGCCGGACATGATGCCCTTGACGTCGGCGAAGTCGACGTTGATCAGGCCGGGGGTGGTGATCAGGTCGGTGATGCCCTGCACGCCGTTGAGCAGCACCTCGTCCGCGCTGCGGAACGCGTCCATCAAGGACACGGCGGCGTCGCCCATCTGCAGCAGCCGGTCGTTGGGGATCACGATGAGGGTGTCGCAGCTCTCGCGCAACGCGGAGATGCCACTCTCGGCCTGGTTGCCGCGCCGCTTGCCCTCGAACGAGAACGGCCGGGTGACCACGCCGACGGTCAAGGCGCCCAGCTTGCGCGCGATGCTGGCCACGACCGGCGCGCCGCCGGTGCCCGTCCCGCCGCCCTCGCCGGCGGTGACGAACACCATGTCCGCGCCGCGCAGCAGCTCCTCGATCTCGTCCTTGGCGTCCTCGGCGGCCTTGCGGCCGACCTCCGGGTCCGCGCCGGCGCCCAGCCCGCGGGTGGAGTCGCGGCCCACGTCGAGCTTGACGTCGGCATCGCTCATCAACAGCGCCTGCGCGTCGGTGTTGATCGCGATGAACTCCACGCCCTTGAGGCCCTGCTCGATCATTCGGTTCACGGCGTTGACGCCGCCGCCACCGATACCCACGACCTTGATCACGGCCAGGTAGTTATGCGGGGGGGTCATCATTCGTTTTCCTCCCTGGTGGGCTCAGTTCTGCGCGACGGGTTTCCTCCCGAGCGTCCGCGGTCCTCCCTGGCAAACCCTCAACCTCAACCATAGAGTTAGAGTTATGTCAAGTAGTTCCGCGCAACCAGAACGGTATGGGTATGGCGCGCCCTAACCCCGCAGGCGCGCCGACGCGCCGCCCGCAAATTTTTTCTGTTACGGCGGTCACAGCCGGCGTCGTTACTTCACCGTGGGAAGGTCGGGGCTCGAGACGTCGTAGGTCCGCCCGGGCTGCGTCAGCAGCGCGGCCAGCTTCTCGGCCTTCTCGTCGGTGCGATCGGTCGTCCCCCAGATGACGGTGCGGCCGTCGCCCAGCGTCAGCGTGATCGAGGCCACCGAGGGGGCCGCGACCCGGCCCACCTGACCTGCCACCTCGGGCCGCAGCGCGGTCAGCACCTGCAGCGCGGCCTTGGTCGCCGGGTCGTTCGGGCCCGGGTCGGCGACATCGAGATACGGCAGCGCCGGCGGCGGCGGACCGGTCGCGAAATCGACGCCGTCACGGTCGAAGAGGTGCGGGCCGTCGGGAAAGTCCTTCACCGCCACCGGAACTCGCTCGACGATGGTGATGCGCAGCGCCGACGGATACTGCCGCTGCACCCGCGCGCTGGCCACCCGCCGGATCGCCGCCACCCGGTCGGCTACCTGGTTGGTGTTGATCTGCAGCAGCGGCGTCCCCGGGCGCACCCGCGCCGCGTCCAGCACCTCTTCCCGGGTCACCACCCCGGTGCCGACCACGACGATGTTGCGGGCCGACATCGCGGGCGTGAAGTAGAGGATGAGCGCGAGCCCGATCCCGAGGACGACCAGCAAGACCGTGACCAACAGCATCTTCAAGCCACGGACCACGCCCCGCGCGACGGGTTTGGGCTCGTCGGCCGTGCGGCCGGTGACCCGGCGTTTGGCCTCCCGGCGGGCCTCTTCGATGGCGGTGGCACGCTCCTGCGCGGCCCGCCGTTCGGCCCTTTCGCGGCGGGCCCGCCGGCGTGGCCCCTCGAATTCGTCCGGAGTGACCGGGGTTTCGGCCCCGGGCCCCCCGACGAACAGCGGTTCGGTGACGTCGTCCCCGGCGGGCTCGCCCACGTGCAGATTGCCCGCGTCTTCGGCCGACCGCTCCGCGGCCCGCATCGACGCCGGTCGGTCGGCGTCGTTCGGCTGGGTCATCGCAACACTCCCGGGCGGCCGGGCGCGCTGCGGTTGTCCCGCGCCCGCAGCGCGGTCACGATCTCCGGCCCGAGCAAGGTCACGTCGCCCGCACCCATGGTGACGATGACGTCGCCCGGCCCGGCCGCCGCGGCCACCTGCTCGGCCACGGCCGAGAAGTTGGGCAGGTAGCGCACCGGCGCGCTGACGTGCTCGGCGACGCTGGCGCCGCTGACGCCGGCGAGCGGTTGCTCGCGCGCGCCGTAGACGTCGAGGACGAACACCTCGTCGGCCGCATCGAGCGCGCGCCCGAACTCCGCGGCGAATTCCTTTGTGCGCGAATACAAATGGGGCTGGAAAACCACCAGGCTGCGACCACCGCCGCTCTGCTCGAGGACCGTGCGGACCGCCGCCAGGGTGGCGCTGATCTCGGTGGGATGGTGGGCGTAGTCGTCGAAGACGCGCACCGAACCGGCGTTGCCCACGAGTTCGAACCGGCGGCGCACCCCCTCGAAACCGGCCAGCCCGTCGAGCACCGAGTCGACCGGTGCGCCGATCTCGATCGCCGCCAGTAGCGCGCCCAACGCGTTGAGCGCCATGTGCCGTCCGGGCACCGAAAGCCGCATCACCCGGGGGTACTTCTCGCCAGCCAGCTGGACGTGCGCGACCGCCTCGGTGCCCTGCTGCTCCCAGGACAACAGGGTGGCGGCGTGGTCCTTCTCCGGCGCGGATCCGTAGCGCAGCACCCGAATTCCCAGCTCGGCGGTGCGCTCCGCCAGCGCGGCCGCGCCCGGGTCGTCGACGCACACCACCAGCGCTCCCCCCGGCGCGAGCCGCTCCACGAAGGCGTCGAACACGCCGACGTAGGCGTCGGCGCTCCCGTAGAAGTCCAGGTGATCGGCCTCGATGTTGGTGACCACCGCGACGTTGGGCGTGTACTCGAGCAGCGAGCCGTCGCTTTCGTCGGCCTCGGCCACGAAGCAATCGCCGCTGCCGTGATGGGCGTTGGTGCCGGCCTCCCCCATCTCGCCGCCGACCGCGAACGACGGGTCACGTCCGCAGTGCTGCAGCGCCACGATCAACATCGACGTCGTCGTGGTCTTGCCGTGCGTGCCGGTGACCATCAGCGTCGTGCGCCCGTCCATCAACCGGGCCAGCACCGCGGGCCGCAGGATCACCGGGATGCCGCGCCGTCGGGCTTCGACGAGCTCGGGGTTGGTCTTCGGGATGGCGGCGTGGGTGGTGATGACCGCGGTGGGGCCGCCCGGCAGCAGGTCGAGCGATGACGCGTCGTGGCCGATGCGGATCGACGCGCCCCGGGCCCGCAACGCGTGCACCCCGCGCGACTCCTTGGCGTCCGACCCGGATACCAGCGCGCCGCGGTCCAGCAGGATGCGGGCGATGCCCGACATGCCGGCTCCGCCGATGCCCACCATGTGCACCCGCTGCAGCTCGGGCGGCAGCTGCTCGGCGTTCACCGTCGCCCTCCCGCCGCTGCCTTCCTGGCGATATCCAGCGCCGCCTGTGCCACTTGGCGCGCCGCGTCGGGGTGCCCCACGCGCGCGGCGGCCGCCGTCATCGCGGCCAACCGCGGCGGGTCGTTGAGCAGCCCGGCCACCTCGCGGGCGACCAGCTCCGGCGTCAAGGCGGCGTCGGCGACCACCATGCCGCCCCCGGCGTTGACCACGGGCAGCGCATTGAGCCGCTGCTCGCCGTTGCCGATCGGCAGGGGCACATAGATGGCCGGCAATCCGACCGCCGAGACCTCGGCGACGGTCATCGCGCCCGAACGGCAGATCGCCAGGTCGGCGGCGGCGTAGGCCAGGTCCATCCGGTCGAGATAGGGCACCGCCACGTACGGCGGGTCACCCGGTTGGCTCTGCCGCAGCTCGAGGGTGTTTTTCGGTCCGTGCGCGTGCAGCACCGAGACGCCCGCGGCGGCCAGGTCGGCGGCGGCGGCGGACACGGCCCGGTTCAGCGACACGGCACCCTGCGAGCCGCCGAACACCAGCAACACCCGCGCGTCGTCGGCGAAGCCGAAGTGCCTGCGCGCCTCGGCGCGCAGGGCGGCGCGGTCCAGCGAGGTGATGGCCTCCCGCACCGGTATGCCGACCACCTCGGCGCGCGGCAGGCCGCAATCGGGCACCGCGGAGAGCACCCGGTCGGCACGGCGGGCGCCGACCCGGTTGGCCAGCCCGGCGCTGGCGTTGGCCTCGTGGATCAACACCGGGACCCGGCGCCTGCGGCCGAGGCCGCGGGGAATCCCGCGGGCGGCGAGGTACGCCGGTAGCGCCACGTATCCGCCGAACCCGATGATGACGTCGGCGTCGACCTCGTCGAGCACGGCCCGGACCTCCCGGACCGCGCGCCATACCCGCGGGGGCAGCCGGGCCAGGTCGCCGGTGGGCTTGCGCGGCAACGGCACCGGCGTGATCAGCTCGAGGTGGTAACCGCGCTCGGGCACCAGCCGGGTCTCCAGCCCGCGGTGGGTGCCCAGCGCGGTGATGCGCACCTGCGGGTCGAGCGCGCTCAGCGCGTCGGCGACCGCCATCGCGGGCTCCACATGGCCGGCGGTGCCACCGCCGGCCAGCACGACCGACAGCGGCTTGGAAGGCTTAAGAGCCGACAACGCGGCACCGGCGGGCTGGGGGGTTGCCCCCAGCCC
Organism: Mycobacterium sp. E2238; assembly: GCF_001672665.1. Lineage (NCBI taxonomy): Bacteria > Bacillati > Actinomycetota > Actinomycetes > Mycobacteriales > Mycobacteriaceae > Mycobacterium > Mycobacterium sp. E2238. The sequence goes on from NZ_LZKF01000145.1 coordinate 30,677, forward strand.
GCCGGCCGGCTTGCTGACCGTGTCGTTCACCCGTAACGCTGACCTTCCAATGCGCGAGCGCGCCGTGCTTGACGCTGGCCGGCGTATCGCTGGCCAGATCCATGATGCACCGCCCTGCGGGCCGGCCGGGCGGCTGTACGGGAGAAGGCCGGCCGCAGCGGTTCCTGGGCCTTGACGGAGGCCTTGCGGGAACGCTTGGGGGCGGGCGCCTGGGCGGCCTTTCGGGTGCCGTTGCGCGAAGGGGCGCCCTTGGCCGGTTGCTTGCCGCCGCGCTTACGGTCGCGGAACGACTCCAGCCGGGTCGGCGCGTACGGCTGGGGCAGCGGCAGTCGCAGGAACCGGTTCACCTTGTCGTCGCGGCCGGCGCGCAGGGCCGCCACCGCCTCGGGCTCGTGACGGGCCGCGTTGGCCATGATCCCGATCATGAAAAGCGTTGCCGCCGTGGAGGTTCCGCCCGCGGAGATGAGGGGCAGCTGAATCCCGGTCACCGGCAGGATCCCGATCACGTAACCGATGTTGATGAACGCCTGGCCCAGCACCCACATCGTCGTGGTGGCGGTCAGCAGCCGCAGAAACGGGTCGGCCGAGCGGCGGGCGATGCGCATCCCGGTGTAGGCGAACAACCCGAACAGGACCAGCAGGCCGAACGCGCCGACGAAGCCCAATTCCTCGCCGATGATCGCGAAGATGAAGTCGTTGTGGGCGTTGGGCAGGTAGTTCCACTTGGCCACGCCCTGGCCCAGGCCGTCGCCGAAGATGCCGCCGTGCGCCAGGGCGAACTTCGCCTGGCGGGCCTGGTAGCCGGTGTCCATGGGGTCGTTCTCGGGGTTCATCCAGGACTTCACCCGGTCCGAGCGGTAACCCGCGGACATGGCCAGGATCGCGCCGGCCATGAAGACCGCCAGCAGCGAGGTGGCGAAGACGCGCAGCGGCAGGCCGGCGTACCACAGCAGCGCCAGCAGGATGATGCCCAGCGACACCGTCTGCCCCAGGTCGGGCTGGGCCACGATCAGCGCCAGCGCGATGACCGCGGCCGGCACCAGCGGGATGAGCATCTCGCGCAGCGACGCCCGCTCCCCCCGGCGGGCCGCCAGCAGATGGGCACCCCAGATCGCGAAGGCGATCTTGGCCAGCTCGGACGGCTGCATGGAGAAGCCGGCGATGACGAACCACTTCCGCGACCCGTTGGCCAGGTTTCCGATGCCCGGCACCAGCACGAGCACCAACAGGATGACGGTGACGACGTAGCCGGTGAAGGCGACGCGGCGGATGAACCGCACCGACATGCGCATCGAGGCGTAGCAGGCGACCAGGCCGATCACCGTCCACAACACCTGCTTGCCGAAGATCACCCACGCCGACCCGTCGGCGTCGTAGGACCGCACACCCGACGCCGAGAGCACCATGATCAGACCGAGCGTGGTCAGCAGCCCGGTCACCGCGATGATGAGGTGGAAAGAGGTCATGGGCCGGCTCAGCCAGGCCCCGAACCGGTTGCGCTCTCCGGTTTTGGCCTGCGCTTTTGCAGCCGGCTTGGCCTCGGACGTGCCGGCCGTGTCCACGGGGCCGGTCGCCTCGTCGGCGTCGGCCTCTCCCGGCTCGGCCGCGGCGGCGTCGGCGGTCGCTTCGGTTGCCTTGCCCCGGCGCCTCAGCCGGGCCAGCGGATTACCCACGCCCGCCTACCGGGTGGCCGCGCGGACGGCGGCGGCGAAGGCGTCGCCACGGTCGGCATACCCGCTGAACTGGTCGAACGACGCGCCGGCCGGGGCCAGCAACACCGTGTCGCCGGGCCGGGCCAGGTCGCGGGCCGCGGCCACCGCCGCGGTCATGACGGAAGTGCCGAGGCCGCCGCCCGAATGTTTCACTTCTGTCACATTTGCACCAGTGGCCACAGCCGTCGCATTCATATCAGCATCCTCGCCTGTCACAACCTGGACGACGGGGACATCCGGCGCGTGTCGCGATAACGCCTCCGCAACCTCTTCGCGATCTCGGCCGATGAGCACCGCGCCCACCAGCCGGGGGGCCATCCTGGCGACCTCCGCGTCCACCGATGCGCCCTTGAGCAAACCGCCCGCTACCCACACCACGCGCGGGTACGCCAGCACGGACGCCTCGGCGGCGTGCGGGTTGGTGGCCTTCGAGTCGTCGACGTAGGTGATCCCGTCGGCGACCGCGACCACCTCGGCCCGGTGCCGGCCCACCCGGAACGACGCGATCGCCTCGGCGATCGCGTCGGCCGGCACACCGACGCTGCGCGCCAGCGCCGCCGCGGCAAGCGCATCGAGGATGCCGACGGGCCCCGGGACCGGGATCGTCTCGACGGGCAGCAGCGCGAGGTCGTCGGCGAAGGCGCGGTCGATGAGTTGGCCGTCGCGCACGCCCAATTCGCCCGCCGCCGGCTCGCCGAGCCGGAAGCCGACGCGCACCGGGGCCGCGGCGGTGTCCAGCAACGCGGCCGCCCGGGCGTCGTCGAGCCCCACGACCGCCACCCGGCCGTCGAGCACCCGCGCCTTGGCCGCCGTGTACTCGGCCATGGTGGAGTGCCAATCCAGGTGGTCTTCGGCGATGTTGAGGACGACACCCGCCTCGGGCCGTACCGAGGGCGCCCACTGCAGCTGGAAGCTGGACAGCTCGACGGCCAGCAGGTCGGCGGGCGCGTCCAGGACATCGAGGACGGGATCGCCGATATTGCCGCACAACAGGCTGCTGCGGCCCGCGGCGGTCAACATCGCGTGCAGCATCGACGTCGTGGTGGTCTTGCCGTTCGTGCCGGTCACCACCAGCCAGCGCCGCGGCGGCCCGTACTGGCCCGCCGCGTCGAGCCGCCAGGCCAATTCCACGTCGCCCCAGACCGGCACTCCGGCCGCCGCCGCGGCGACCAGCAGCGGTGTGTCCGGCCGAAATCCCGGGCTGGTGACCACCAGGGCGTACTCCGCAACGCGTTGGGTGGCCACCGACGTGGTCGCGGTCGCCACGCCGGTCTCCGCGTAGCGGCGCAACGTGGCCGGGTCGTCGTCGCACAGGGTGGGCGCCGCGCCGAACCGGGCCAGGGCCGCCAGCACCGCCTTGCCGGTGACGCCGCCGCCGGCCACCAGCACGGGTGCGCCCGGCGCCAAGGGCTCGAGCCCGGGCACGTCAGGCACCGATCGCGCCCAGCCACTCACCGTAGAAGAGGGCCACGCCCAGGCCACAGGTGATCGCCGTGAGCAGCCAGAAGCGGATGATCACCGTGGTTTCGGCCCAGCCGGCCAACTCGAAATGGTGGTGGAAGGGTGCCATCCGGAACACCCGGCGCCCGGTGGTGCGAAACGCCAGGATTTGCAGCACCACCGAGGTGACCTCGGCGACGAACAGCGACCCCAGCACGACGGCGAGGATCTCGGTGCGGCTGGTCACCGAAAGGCCCGCGATGATGCCGCCCAGGGCAAGCGACCCGGTGTCGCCCATGAAAATCTTTGCGGGAGCGGCGTTCCACCACAAGAAGCCGATGCAGGCGCCCGCGGTGGCGGCCGCGACGAGCGCCAGGTCCAGCGGGTCGCGCACGTTGTAGCAGCCCAGCCCCGGCGCGGTGACGCAGGCGTTGCGGTACTGCCAGAAGGTGATCAACACGTAGGCGGCGGTGACCATCGCCATGCAGCCGGCCGCCAGCCCGTCCAGGCCGTCGGTGAAATTGACCGCGTTGGACCAGGCGCTGACGACGACCACGCAGAACAACACGAACAGCCCCGGAGCCAAAGTGACCGTGGCGATTTCGCGCACGTAGGACAGGTCCGAGCTGGCCGGTGTCAACCCGCTGCCATTGCGGAACCGCAACACCAGCACGCCGAACAGCACCGCGGCGGCGACCTGCCCGATGGTTTTCGTCGTCTTGTTCAACCCGAGGTTGCGCGACCGGCGAACCTTGATCAGGTCGTCGAGGAAGCCGACGCCACCGAGCACGGTCGCCAGGCCCAGCACCAGCAGGCCCGACGCGGAAACGCCCTCGCCGTCGAACGCCAGCCCGGCCAGGTGCGTCCCGAGGTATCCCGCCCAGATGCCGGCCAGGATCGCCACCCCGCCCATCGACGGCGTGCCGCGCTTGGCGTGATGGCTGGGCGGGCCGTCCTCGCGGGTGTGATGGCCGAAGCCTTGCCGGGTGAACAACCGAATCAGCGCGGGGGTCAACAGGATTGACACGGCGAGCGCGACGGCCACGGCGATCAGGATCTGCCTCACGCGCCCGTCCCGCCCTCGGTCACGAGCGCGTCCGCCAGCGCGCCCAGGCCGGCCGCGTTGGAGGCCTTGACCAGGATCACGTCGCCGGGCCGGACTTCGGCGCGCAGCAACGCGAGCGCGGCGTCGGCGTCGGCCACGTTGACGGCCCCCCGATCACCGGAAGCTCCCCACGAGCCCTCCATGACCGCTCCGTGGTGCATGGCGCTCATCGACCTCCCACTTCCCACGACGACAAGTCGAGACACATCTAAGCGCACCGCCAGCCGGCCGATGCGATCGTGTTCGGCCACCGCGTCGTCGCCGAGCTCGGCCATTTCGCCGAGCACCGCCCAGCTCCTGCGCTTTTCGTCGGCGCCGTGGGCGATCCAGGCCAGCGCCTGCAGCCCGGCGCGCATCGAGTCGGGGTTGGCGTTGTAGGCGTCGTCGATCACCGTGACCCCGTCCGCGCGGGTGGTCACGTGCATCCGGTGCCGCGACACCGGCCCGGCTTGCGACAGCGCGGCGGCGACCTGCTCGACGGTGGCGCCGCATTGCAGCGCGACGGCGGCGGCGCACAGCGCGTTGGCGACCTGGTGGTCGCCGTACACGCCCAGCCGCACCTCGACCGCGCTGTCCATCGCGTGCAGGGTAAAGCGGGGCCTGGCCAGTTCGTCCAGCGACACTCCGTCGGCCCAGACGTCGCTGGGACCGGAATCGGTGCGGCTGGACCGGCCGACCCGCACCACCCGCGCCTCGGTGACGTCGGCCATCGCCGCCACGATCGGGTCGTCGGCGTTGAGGACGACCACTCCGGACGACGGAACGGCTTGGGGCAGTTCGGATTTGGTGCGCGCGATGGCTTCCCGGGAGCCGAACTCGCCCAAGTGGGCGGTGCCGACGTTGAGCACCACCCCGATCGTCGGCGGGGCGATCTCCGCCAGCGCGGCGATATTGCCGGGATGGCGGGCCGACATCTCGAGGACCAGGTAGTCGGTGTCCCGCGTCGCGCGCAACACGGTCCAGGGATGTCCGAGCTCGTTGTTGAACGACCCGGGCGGGGCGATTACCTCGCCCAGCGGCTCGAGCACGGCTTTGACGAGGTCTTTGGTCGACGTCTTCCCCGACGAACCCGTGATGCCGACGATGGTCAGGCCGCCGGCGACCAGCTCCGCGGCCACCGCCTTGGCCAACTTGGCCAGCGCGGCCAGCACCGCCGCGCCCGAGCCGTCGGTGTCGTGTTCGAGCACCCCGGCCAGGCCGCCATCGGCGCGGGCGGCCGCCGCCGGAGGCACCACGATGGCCGGCACCCCCACCGGCCGGGCGGCCAGCACGGCCACCGCGCCGGCCGCCACCGCCGCGCCCGCGTAGTCGTGCCCGTCGGCGTGGGCCCCCGGCAGCGCGAGGAACAGCCCGCCGGGACCGACGGCGCGCGAGTCGAATTCGACGGTGCCGGTGACGCGGAGCCCCGCGGCGGCCTGCGGCGAGATGTCGGCCAGCGTTCCGCCCACGATGTCGGCGACCTGCGCGACGGTCAGGTCGATCATTGCCGCGCCTTCAGCGCCCGGGCCAGCTCCACCCGATCGTCGAAGGGACGGACCTCCCCCGCCGCGCGCTGGCCGGTTTCGTGGCCTTTGCCCGCCACCAGGACCACGTCGCCCGGCCCGGCCCAGGCCACCGCGTGTTCGATCGCCGCGCGCCGGTCGCCGATCTCGACCACCTCGGCCGCACCGCGGCTCTCGGCCACCCCGGCCAGGATCTCGCGGCGAATGGCGGCGGGGTCCTCGCCGCGCGGGTTGTCGTCGGTGACGACGACCAGGTCGGCCAGCTCGGCCGCGGTCGCGCCCATCGGCGCCCGCTTGCCCGGGTCGCGCTCGCCGCCGGCGCCGAACACCACCGCCAGCCGGCGCCCCGGTCGCGCCAGGGTGGTCAGCACCGCCCGCAGCGCGCCCGGCTTGTGGGCGTAGTCGACCAGCGCGAGGAAATCCTGGCCGCAGTCGATGTCTTCCATGCGACCGGGCACCCGGGTTTCCAGCAGCCCCGGCGCCGCCTGCTCCGGTGACACGCCCACCGCATCCAAAATCGCCAGCGCGACAAGGCAATTGGCGATGTTGTAATGCCCCGGCAGCCGAATGCCCACCCGATGGCGCACGCCGGCGGGATCGATCGCGGTGAACTGCTGCCCTCCGGCACCCAGCGGGATCACGTCCATGGCGCGCCAGTGCGCGGGCTGGTCGCCGGTGCTGACGGTGATCGCGTCACCGGCGCGGGCGGCCATGGCGCGCCCGGCGTCGTCGTCGACGCAGACCACGACCCGGCGGGCCCGCAGCGGCGACGCCGGATCGAACAGCCTCGCCTTGGCCTCGAAGTAGTCCGCCATGGTGGGGTGAAAGTCGAGGTGGTCGCGGGACAGGTTGGTGAAAGCGCCCACCGCGAACCCGGTGCCGTCCACCCGGCCCAGCGCCAGCGCGTGGCTGGACACCTCCATGACGACGGTGTCGACGCCGCGCTCGGCCATCGCCGCGAACATGGCCTGCAGCGCGGGGGCCTCCGGGGTGGTCAGCGCGCTCGGAACGTCGGCGCCGTCGATGCGGATGCCGACGGTGCCGATCAGCCCGGCCGTGCGCGCGGCCGCGCGCAACCCGGATTCGACCAGATACGTCGTGGTGGTCTTGCCGGAGGTTCCGGTGATCCCGACCACCGTCGTCCGCTCCGACGGGTGCCCGTACACCGTGGCGGCCAGGGCGCCGAGCACGCTGCGGGGCGCCGGGTGCACGAGCGTCGGGACGGCCGATGCCGACGCACCCATCTCCGCGACCCCGGCGGCGTCGGTCAGGACCGCGACGGCGCCCTTCTCGATCGCCTCGGCCGCGTAGCGCGCCCCGTGCGTCGAGGCGCCCGGCAGCGCGGCGAACAGGTCGCCGGGCCGCACGTCCTGGCCGCGCAGCGTCACCCCGGTGACGGCCACGTCGGGCACCGCCGCGCCGCGGTCGGCGAGCACCGCCCCGACCTGGGCCGCCAGCGCGGGCAGGGGCGTGCCAGCGCCGGCGCTGGGGCGCAAATCAGTGGGCACGGCACACCTCCCGTCCACGCGCGTGGTCCTCATGATCGGCCATGACACCCTACCGAGGAGCGGCGGGCGCGCGGTCTCCCCGCGCCCACGCGGGCGTCACCGGGCCTTACGCGATTCGAGCAGCGGCAGAAAGATGGTGTCGACGATGTCCACGATGGTGTGGTCGGACAGGGGTTGCAGCGTCATCATGATCTCGTAGCGAAACAACTCCACGGGCACCCGCGCGATCCGTTCCGTGACCTGTTCCGGCTGGATCTCGCCACGGTCGATGGCCCGCTGGAGAACCTGTTCCAACACCGCGTCGCGGTCGCCGAGTACGAACGCCCTGAGGTCGGCCAGGCTGCGGCCGGTCTGCTCGTAGAAGCCGCCCAGCCGGGTCATCAACGCCACCGCCAACCCCACCCTGAGCTTGTTGGCCTGCCGAAGCAGTTCGATGACGTCGCCGCGCAGGCTGCCCGTGTCGGGTACGACGACGACATCCTTTCGCACCTCGTGCGCCAGCGCGGCGAGCACGAGCTCCTGCTTGTTGGGCCAGCGCCGGTACAGCACCGCGCGACTCGTGCCCGCCCGCACGGCCACGGCATCCATCGTCATGTCGTCATAACCGCGTTCGGTCAGCTCGGTCCACGCGGCGTCCAGCAACGCTTCCTCCAACGCGGGGCCGCGGCGACGACGGTTCGGACCGGTCGCATTAAGAGACATTGCGTTTCCTATCAGCCGGACCTATGGTCATAGGATACGGCATGTATCTTATTTGAAGGAGGGGAACCAGATGCGGATTCTCGTTTCCGGCGCCGGAATCGCGGGCCTGAGCGTGGCCATCGACCTGGGCGCCGACGGCCACGACGTCACCATCGTCGAGCGCGCCAACCATCTGCGGGTCAACGGATCCCCCATCGACATTCGCGGCGACGACGCCATTCGCATCGCCGACAAGATGGGGGTGCTCGGACAAATTCTCGACCGCCGGGTCGACATGAGCGAGCGCGTGCAATTCGTCGACGCGGACGGCGCCGTCGTGGCCGAACCGCCACTCGATGAGATCAACGACTCGTCCGACGACATCGAGATTCCCCGCGAAGACCTCACCAACATCCTCTACAACCGCCTGGGGCCGGCGACGGAGGTGCGATTCGAAGAATCGATCGCCGAACTCGAAGCCGACGACCGCGGTGTGGACGTCCGGTTCGCCTCGGGCACCCGTGAGCGCTACGAACTGGTCGTCGGCGCCGACGGGATGCACTCGGCCGTGCGCCGCCTGACGTTCGGGCCCGAACAGCAGTTTCTGCGCCACCTCGGCTTCTACGTCGCCCTGGCCGCCCTGCCGAATTACACGCCCAACGGCCGCATCAACCCGATGTACAACTTCCCGGGTCACCTGATCGGCATCGCCGCCTACAACGACAAAGCGTTGGCGGTCTTCATGTTTCGATCGGACTGGATCGAATACGATTACCACGACCTGGACGCCCAGAAGCGAATCCTCACCGACGCCTTCGCCGGACACACCGAATGGCGAATCCCCCAACTCCTCGATGCGGCGGTCGCGGACCCGGACCTGTACTTCGATTCCGTCAGCCAGATTCACCTGCCCGCCTGGCACCGCGGCCGCGTGGTGCTCGTCGGCGACGCCGCGCACTGCACCTCCAACCTGACCGGCCGCGGCACCAGCCTGGCTCTGACCGGCGCATGGTTTCTCGCCCAAGCTCTGCGCGACCACCCCGACGACATTCCCCCCGCGTTGCAGCAATACGACCGCGAGCAGCGAGAGCACGCGACCAGGATTCAGGCAATGGCGGCGCCCGGAGGCGACCGCCTGGTTCCGGCGACCCAACAACAGATCGACGCCCGCAACCGCGCTTTCAGGGCTCAGGGCTAAACACGGGCGCTCGACGTCCACGCCGCCGTGGGTCGGCCCGCTCCACTATCGAGTGATCGTGACGGGAGAGCCCGTCGACGACACCGTGATCGATGCCCTCGTCGACTGCGTCCTGCACCGAAGGTAGCGGCCCGTTGCGCTCAGGTGGCCTGCAGCGTCAGCGGCGGACCGGGGTCGGGCGACAGCGGGACGTTCTCGCGCTGCATCAGCCAGCCGGCGATGTTGTGGAACAGCGGGGCCGCCGAATGGCCCGGCGTACCGTCCGCGTTGCGATCCGGGTTGTCCATCATGATGCCGATGACGTAGCGCGGGTTGTCGACGGTGGCCATGCCGGCGAAAGTGATCCAGTAGACGTTGTCGTAGTAGCAGCCGCAGGCCGGGTTGATCTGCTGCGCGGTACCCGTCTTGCCGGCCATCTGGTAGCCCGTCACCGCGGCGGCGGGCCCGGTGCCCTGCTGGTAACCCATCGGGTCGCGTTGCACGACGGCGCGCAGCATGTTGCGGACGGTCTGGGCCGTCTGCGCCGAGACCACCCGCACGCCTTCGGGACGCGGTTCTTCGGTCCGGGTGCCGTCGGGCGCGATGGTGGCCTTGACGATCCGCGGCGGTATCCGAACCCCGTCGTTGGCGATCGTCTGATACATGCCGGCCATCTGCAACAGCGTCATCGAAAGGCCTTGCCCGATCGGCAGGTTCGAGAAGGTGCTGCCCGACCACTGGTCGATCGGCGGCACCAGCCCGGCGCTCTCGCCGGGCAGGCCCACGTTGGTGCGTTGCCCGAGACCGAATTTGCGGACCATGTCGTAGAAACGTTCCGGGCCGACGCGCTGGGCGAGCATCAAAGTGCCGACGTTGGAGGACTTTCCGAACACGCCGGTGGTGGTGTAGGGCATCACGCCGTGGTCCCACGCGTCGTGGATGGGCACCCCGCCCATCTGGATCGACCCGGGCACCTGCAGCACCTCGTCGGGATTGGACAGGCCGTACTCGATCACCGACGACGCGGTGATGACCTTGTTCACCGAGCCCGGCTCGAACGGCGAGGACACCGCCAGGTTGCCCAGCTGCTTGTCCCCCTGGCGCCCGATGTCCTGTGACGGATCAAAGGTGTTGTCGTTGGCCATGGCCAGCACTTCGCCGGTCTTCGAGTCCAGCACGACCGCCGAGACATTGTGTGCGCCAGAGAGATTCTTGGCCTGCTGGACCTGCTGCTGGACGTAGAACTGGATGTCGTCGTCGAGGGTCAGCTGCACCATCGAACCGTTGACCGCCCGGTGCCGGTTGCGGTAACTGCCGGGGATGACGACGCCGTCGGATCCCCGGTCATACGTGACCGAGCCGTCGGTTCCGGACAGCACCGAGTCCAGGGACTCCTCCAGGCCCAGCAGCCCGTGCCCGTCCCAGTCGATGCCGCCGACGATGTTGGCCGCCAACGACCCGCCCGGATACTGGCGCAGATCCTGTCGCTCCGAACCGACCTCGGGATACTTGTCGGAGATCGCGCTGGCGACGGCCGGATCGACGGCGCGCGCCAGATAAACGAAGTTCTCGTCGCTTTGCAGCTTCTTCAGCACGGTCGCGGAGTCCGGCTTGTTGCCCAGCCGGGTGGAGACCTCCTTGGCGATATCCCGCAGGCGCTGCTGAGGATCGGGGGCCACCGAGTTCTTGTTCTTGGCCTCTTCCAGTTGCTTGCGAATCCTCTTGGGCTGGAACGTCAGTGCGCGCGATTCGGTGGTGAACGCCAGCTGATCCTTATTGCGGTCAACGATGCTGCCGCGCACCGCCTTCTCGACGTCGGTGACCTTGAGCTGGCCCGCCGCCTGGGCGCGCAGCGCCGGCGCGTTGGTCACCTGCAGGACGAACAACTGGACCGCGGCCACCACGATCAAGGCCCCGATGGCCGCATTCCCGGCCCGATGCCGGAAGACGAACGACGCGCCGCGGGTGCCCGCCTGCACGAGCCGGGTGCGCCGCTCCCGCGCCGAGTGCCCGGCCGCCACCGCGTCAGTCCGGTCGCCCGGACGGGGATTCTTGGCGTCCTTGGCCGCCTTGGCTTTCCGGAACCGCTTCGGCTCCCGGACGTCGTCGGCCTGCTGCTTCGCACGCCGCTTCGGCTGGCGAACCCCCTTGGTTTCCTGCGCCTGGCGGGGTCCGCGCGTCGGCTGCGACCGGCGGTTGCGTGAGGAGTCGCCGCGGCTCACCGGGGCGCACCTGGCGTCGCGGGCTGCGGCCCGAGCACCGGAGCGGCGGGGACGACGGGAGCCACCGGAGCGACGGGCGTAACCCCCCGCTGCACCGGCACCGGCACCTCCGCGGGTAGCGGCGCGGGCAGCTGCCCGGGCGGCGGAATGGGCAAGCCGCCCAACGGGATCGACACCTCGGCGGGTGCCGGAGCGAGCGCGGGCCCCGCCGGTGCGGGCAACCCCGGCACCGGCACACCCGGCGCCGGCAGCACAGCCGGGACCTGCCCGGTGGCCGGCGCAACCGGCGCTCCCGGCGCGGCCGGCAGCACAGGCCCGGCCTGTCCCAGGTGCTGGCCGCCCAGCGTCGACGAGCCGTCCGGGGCGCGCAGCAGCGCCTCGGGCCCGGATCTCGCCGGCGCGGGCGCCCCGGGGTCGGGCTGCAACCGGACCGGGACCTCCGCGGCGGGCGCCGGCGGCGCGGGCGGCTGCGGCGGGCCTTGATCGGGGAGCTTGCTGTTCAACGGCGGCGGCGGCACACCGTCAGCCGGCTTGGGCGTGCCGACCACCACCCAGTTGCCGGACGGATCCTGGACCAGATGCGCGGTGTCTCGCGTCGGGATCATGCCCTGTTTGCGGGCCGCCTCCGCCAGTGCCGGGGCGGATTCCGCCTCGCGCACATCGCGTTCCAGCGCCTCCTTCTGCTGTTGCAGCAGCCGGGTCTTCTCGCGGGCGTGGCTCAACTTGTAGGAGCGCTCGGCGGAGTCCGTGGACAACCACAGCGTGAGGCCCAGCCCCAGGCCCAGCGCACCGATGACCAAGACGACAAACGGAACCTTGCTCGCCAGGGTGCGGGGCCGCAGGTCGATCGCGGCCAGCCGGGCCGCCAAGCGTTCGCTCAGCCGAGGACGAACGACCTTGGGCGCTTTGGCTTTCCGCGCCTTGGCACGGGCTTTGGCCTGGCTCGTGCTCTTGGGCCGCGCCGGCCGCTCGACCGGCCGGGCGACCGGGCTGGTCTGCGGTCCGGACTTCGGCGCGCGGGTCTCGCGGGTGGGCGCGGAGGCGCGTCCGGGCCGGGGGCGGCGCGCCGGACCGGGATCGGCCGCCGAACGCCTGCTCCGCCGGGCGGAACCGTCGCGCCCCCCGCGGCGATTCGGCGTCTCGCGCTTTGCTTTCATGCGTCGCCCTTTCCGGTTGACTGCTTGACCCGTTGCACAGCTCGCAGTCGGACTGCGGCGCTGCGCGGATTGCGTTCTACCTCTTCGGCGTCGGCACGCTCGGCGCCGTGAGTCAGCGACCGGAATCGCGGCTCGTGGCCGGGAAGCTCGACCGGCAGATCCACCGGAGTGCGGGAGGCGACCGCGTCGGCGAACAACCGTTTGACGATCCGGTCTTCCAGCGATTGGTAGGCCAGCACCACCATGCGTCCGCCGACGGTGAGCGCGTCCAACCCGGCCGGGATTGCGTTGCGCAGCGAGTTCAGTTCGTCGTTGACGGCGATCCGCAGGGCCTGAAAGGTCCGTTTGGCCGGATGCCCGCCGGTGCGCCGGGCCGGGGCCGGGATCGCTTGGTAGAGCAGGGCTACCAATTCTGCGGTCGACGTGAAGGGGGCGCGGGAGCGCCTGCGCACGATCTGTGCCGCGATCCGGCGCGCGAATCGTTCTTCGCCGTAGCGGTGCAGGATGTCCGCCAGCGCCGCTTCGTCGTACGTGTTGACGATGTCGGCCGCCGTCAACGGCGACTCGGGATCCATCCGCATGTCCAGCGGCGCGTCCTGGGCGTAGGCAAAGCCGCGCTCGGCGCGGTCGAGCTGCATGGATGACACACCCAGGTCGAACAGCATCCCGTCGACCGATCCGGCTGTGGCGTAACCGGATTCGGCCAGCGCGCCGGCGAGGCCGTCGTAGCGGTTGTGCACCAGCGTAATCCGGTCGGTGAACCGCGCCAGCCGGGCCCGGGCGATGTCCAGGGCGCTGGGATCGCGGTCGAGGCCGATCAACCGCAGGCCCGGCAGGTCGGTGAGGAACCGTTCGGCGTGGCCGCCCGCGCCGAGGGTGGCGTCGAGAAGGAGCGCGCCCGAACCGTCGGCGTCGTGACGGGTCAGCGCGGGAGTGAGCAGTTCGACGCAGCGGTGCAGCAGGACGGGCACATGTCCGAAGTCCGGTGAATCGTCAACCACCGCAACACCTCCCCGGTTCGGGCGAGATGCCCCTGCATCGAGGTCCCTGTCCGAAGGCACGAACCTGGCGTTGGGGAAGTACGCCAGGGCCGGTTCGGGCAGAGGCCACGTTGCACGGGCATGCGCCTCAGATGATGTCGCCGAGTGCTTCATCGCTGGCCGCGGAGAAGTTCTCTTCGTGGGTCTGCTGGTAGTCCTGCCAGGCTTGCGCGTCCCAGATCTCGAGGTAATCGACCGCTCCGATCACCACGCAGTCCTTGGACAGGTTCGCGTAGCGACGGTGGTCGGCCGAGAGCGTGATGCGCCCCTGCGCGTCGGGATGCTGCTCGTCGGTGCCTGCGGCGAGGTTGCGCAGGAAGGCCCGGGCGTCGGGGTTGCTCCGCGAGGCCTTGCTCGCCCGGCGTGCGAGCTGCTCGAATTCGCCCCGCGGGTAGACGGCGAGGCTGTGGTCCTGGCTCTTGGTGACCATCAACCCCCCTGCCAGCGCGTCACGGAATTTGGCGGGCAACGTCAGCCGCCCCTTGTCGTCGAGTTTGGGCGTGTAGGTGCCGAGAAACACCAGCTCACCTCCCCCTCGAGGATCACCAGGTTGCCGTTCCGGCGCAGTGTGAGGTTCACGCCCTGCGCGTCGGAGTTCATGTTGGCCAGCTGCGGCAGCTCGGCGAAGGTCAGGTCTGAGAACACCGCCTGCGATCCCACATAACCGTCGCTGTCGTAGTTCGACACCGCCACCTTCTGGCTGAACGGCAGGTTGTTGCTGTCGAGTTGGGGCCCGGTGTCCTTGGGCGTCTTGGGTTTCGCGGCGGCGACGATCTCGCCGGACACCAGGTCATCGGGTGAGATCGTGAGCGACGCCCTGACCCGCAGGCACCCGGTGGCCAGCGGCACCAGCATGAGCAGCATCGCGATGGCGACTAACCGGCGCCGCCGAGCGGTGAATCCACGGGTTCGGGGCGGGGCATGGCTGGCGCGCACCAGGTCATCGTGCCAGATCGGGCGCGCCCCTTTGACGCGTTCGCCCGGGAGCGCCGTCGAGCCTGCGGTCACAGCGGCAGCTTGCGGCCCAGGATCGCGAATGCCCGTGGGTCGCCTGCGAAGTGGTAGCCGCGGATGAGGTCGGTGAAGCCCAGCCGCCGGTACAGCCGCCAGGCCCGATTGGGCTCACCGTTGGTCTCCGGCGTGGACAGCAGGACATTCTCTTCGGCCCGGCCGGCCAGGAGCCGCCGGGCCAGCGCCTCGCCGAGGCCGCGCCCCTGCGCGCGGGGATGAATGTGCAGCTCGGTCAACTCGAAATAGCTGTTCATCAGGCCGGCGATCTGCTGAGGCGGCAGGCCGCCGCGTTGCAGGCCGACGACGACCTGCTGCTGCCACCACTGCCCGGGGGCCCCGGGATAGCCGTAGGCCACACCGAGCAACGGCGCCTTGCTCAGTTCGGCCGCCGGCGGTATCGGGCCGTCCGCGTCGCCGCCCAGCTCGGCATCCACGACGCCCACCCCTTGCCACCCTGGCCGGCGGATGTGCTCGAGCCACATCGCCGCGCGCTGGTTTTCGGTGCCCCGCGGGTAGCGCATCGCGTCGACGTACACCTTCAGGGCGTCACCGAGGCGGCGCTCCATATCGGTGGGTGGCAGATCGATGAGGAATATCGCCAACTTGCGGTGTCCTCCTCGTCCTGTGCTCCGGCGCTTCACGCTCGCGTCTCCGCGCGGCCCGCGCCGTCATCGCCATTATCGGACCCGGGCGAGGTCGTCTGGCGAGCGGTCGCGGCAACGAACCCACGAGGGACACCGGGTGGGGAAGCCGGTTGTAGCGCACGGCCGTTCCGATTCCTATCGGTGCCAAGCCCCGGCCAGGATAGAATCGCCACCGAACCAGTGGTAAGGCGCAGATTGACCTCGTATCATTCAATTAGTTGCCCTCGCAACGGGCATCCGCGTGCTATCGATAGTTACGCGTCAAACTGTCGGCAAGGAGGGACGAATGCCACTCTCCGATCATGAGCAGCGGATGCTCGATCAGATCGAGAGCGCTCTCTACGCCGAAGATCCCAAATTCGCGTCGAGCGTCCGCGGCGGAGGGTTCCGTGCACCCACCGCGCGCCGCCGCCTGCAGGGCGCGGCGTTGTTCGTCATCGGCCTGGCGATGCTGGTTTCCGGCGTGGCCTTCAAGGCCACCATGATCGGAAACTTCCCGATTCTCAGTGTCTTCGGATTCATCGTGATGTTCGGCGGCGTGGTATTCGCCATCACCGGTCCGCGGTTGTCCGGCCGGCCCAACCACCCCGGATCGGCGACCGGGTCGCTCCGTCAGCGCCGTAACAAGGGCGGTGGCGGCTCTTTCACCAGTCGGATGGAAGACCGGTTCCGCCGCCGCTTCGACGACTAGCGGCCGCGGCGCCGCATAAGGGGTAGCCATCGGCTGCCCCTTTTCTTTTGCCCATTTCCGCCGCCCGCACCGGGCCGCGGCGCCATGGTCACAGACACATCCGAACCGGCCGGTGATCGACGGGCCGTCGATGCCGTTTCGAGGCCGGATCGAGTCCTAACCGAGCTTCGGCGACAAGAAACCCCGCCCCCAACTCGGACCCCTCGTCCACCGGCTCCTCACCGCTGCCGACCCGGTGCGCGCCGACGCCCCCGCCGCTGGGCGCGCCGACACCCTCCACGATGAGCGCCAGCTGTGGGTCGAACGCCAGCGAGGCATTCCCGGCTGCGACCGCTGTGACGAGGAGGGCTACCTGCCCGACGACGAACGCTGCTGGCACGGCAAGGAGCCGCTGCAACCCTCGGAAGGAGTCCGATGACCACGCCTATCCCGGTCGCCGAGGTTATCGCCCAGCGCACCTACGGCGGACGCCGGACCGTGCGCATCTTGTGCCCGTACTGCGGCAGGACGCATCTGCATCCGCAGCCGGCGGACCCGGCCGCCCCGCAGACCGCGCGCTGCGATCGCGGCATATACACGATTGGGGGGAGGGCATGAGCCGAATCTGCGTGACGTGTTTGGGCGCCCCGGCGGTGCCCGGCACCCTCCGGTGCAGCGAGTGCACGCCGGGGCCGCGGCCAGACCCCCAATTGCGTCACGGCGTGACACAGTTTCCGCCGCAACTGGCCAATGCGTTGGCCGGTTCCCCCTCGCGTTCGCCGCGGAGCGCCGCACAGGTCCGCGCCGACCGAAACACCCGCCAAAACCGAAGGGAGACACCTAATGACCACTGACAACGATGACCCGTCAATGTTCACGCAGGGCTACGCCGATGCCTGCGGCTGGCTGCCCAAGGCCACACCAGACGAACTCGTCGAACTCGCCGCCGCCGAACACAGGAAGCACAGCGCCGTCCTCATCTACCCCGATCACACACTGGCCGACCACTGGGGGCACAGCGGGCCGGTCGGCCTGGGAACGCCACCCGTCGGTGACGTCGACAGGTGGGACGACAACGGCTACGGGGAAGGCTTCTACACGGCACTTCGCGATCACCGGCCGGACATCTTCGAGCGAGTCACCCGATGACCGCCCCACCGTTGACCTGCCGGGCCTGTAGCCACCGTTTCGGGAAACGCAGCGCCGTCGTCGTGATGTTCGTCGATTTCCTGCTGTGCCAGCCGTGCTCGGCGTCGCGCCAAGCCCACAGCGAGGTGTTCCCGGGATGCGCAGTGCCCAACTGCCTGCCGATCAACCATTCCGGCGCGCGCTGCTCCATCGGCGTCGCCCGCAGAAGCCTTCTCATCAACCGCCCCTGAAAGGACACCAGAACCCATGTGCGACTGCCAATCCGTCCCGCTGAGCATCTTGGCGCTCGAGCTGCCGGTCACCGCGGCCGAGCTCGAACGTCGACTCACCGGCGTCGTGCTGATCGACGAACTCGGTCGGCCGGCGATCGACAAACCGACCGCCGCCGCCCTTATTACCGAGCATCGACAACGCGTCGTCGAACAGGCCGAACGCGAACGGCAACGCCGCGACCAGCACAAAGCCGAGCTGGCCAAGCTGCCCGACGTGCGAGATCGAGTGCGCAGGATCAAGGCCCAGCAACAAGCCCTCGTGCGCGCTGGTGTCCTCGATGCCGACGCTGACCCGCTGCTGGTCTGCGCTGTCGGCGAGTACACCAACCTCGACCGTGCCGCCGCCCACCGCGACCAGCTGCTCGCCCAGGAACGCGCCAAGCCCGGCGAGGCGGTCATCGCCGGTCACACGATGCTGCGTCCACCTTCCCGCCGGGAAGTGCGGGCACGCGAGAAGGGACAACAGCCATGACCAGCAGCGCCCGCGCCGCCATGGTTCCCGCCGCAGTGCGTGACCAGATCGACCGGGCGGCCCGCCGCCGCGACGAGATGATCACGGCCGCGGCCGTCGACGCAGCACTCGCGCGCCTCGCGCAACGCCGCCGCGAAACCCAGCACCGCGCGTCCGCCGCCCCGCCCGACCAGCTCGAGTACTTCGAGCGAAGCGGCGTCATCGTCGGCGTTCGGTGACTGAGATGCCCCCGCCCCCCAAACGCCGGCGCCTCGGGACCACCGCATCCGGGCGAGGCTGGAAGCACATGCAAGAACGCGCCAAATGGGCACCCCGAGTCGCCACCGGCAGCATCACCTGTTGGCGTTGCGGCAAGCTCATCGCGGCGAACGCGAAATGGCACATGGGGCACTCGGACCGCCCGGGCGCCCTGGCTCGCGGCGAATACATGGGTCCTGAGCATCAGGCGTGTTCGACGCGGGCGGGTCGGCTTAAGCAAGTCGCGGCCACCCGCCGACCACCAGCACCCGCCCTGGTAGCGCTGTTCGGTGTCACCACCGCCCCCACGCCAGCCAAAACCCTAGGCCCACCCCGCGCTGGACGGCGCTGCGAAATCTGCAACCGTCGATACACCGCGAGCCGCGCCGAGCAACGCACCTGCTCACGCGCCTGCGGCGTACAACTCAAGCGCCGCAACCGCGCCCAAGCCAAGGCACTGCAACGCATCAACGGAGCCGAAAGCCTTGAGGACACTTGTAATTGGAGCGATGATGCGTTACTGAAATGCCAAGTGCCGCAATGGAAGTGCCCTGTTTTTCAAGGTGCTTCGGCTTGCGGCCAGGGCGTCAGGCTGATATATCTACCGCAAATTTCCAGAACATTGAGACTTTCAGCAATGACGAAATCGCTTGAGATTAGCGCAGATTAACCTGCGATCGGTCACGGTAGGCCCCCGTGCTTCCACTGCTGGATCGCATCGTTAATTCCGTCGTGGCAACCCGCCGTAAAGTCGTGCGGCTTCTCGTCGACCGGCGGCTTGCCGCAGGCGAGGTTGACCTCGCTCTTGCCCTCCGGCGTCAACAGGTAATGAACACCTTCGTTTCCGGACAGGTTCTGCATGGTCTGCACGAACGAGGTGCCGTACCGATAGCCATCGACATACGAGACGCTGTTCCGGTCGACCGAGCTACCTGAACCCGACCACAGGATGATGGCGGTCACGGTCACCGCCAACGCGACGGCCGCGACCGCGAGCAAGATGACGATGACCGCTTTCCGGACATCGTTCTCGCCCGGGCGTCGGGGCGGTGGATACTGCGCCTGCGCGGGCGCGGGCTGTGCCGGATTCCAACCGCCGCGCCGGTATTGCGGCCCGTACGGCCCCGGCCCGGGCTGAGCCGGATTCCAACCGCCGCGCGGGTATTGCGGCCCGTACGGCGCCGGGTATGGGGGGATCACTTGCACCCCCTAAAGGGGCAGGACTTCAGCTGGCG
Organism: Mycobacterium sp. E2238; assembly: GCF_001672665.1. Lineage (NCBI taxonomy): Bacteria > Bacillati > Actinomycetota > Actinomycetes > Mycobacteriales > Mycobacteriaceae > Mycobacterium > Mycobacterium sp. E2238. Next base: position 49,911 of record NZ_LZKF01000145.1, read on the forward strand.
GGTTAACGATATTTCCCCGTCAGAGGACGTACCAAGGGTCTTTGGTCGCGTGCTTTGCGAGGATTTCGCGGCGCAGCAGGGGTCGAACGTCGATAAGGAATTGCCAGCCGTATTCGGCGGAGTAGACCGCCGCAATGGGGTCTCCGACGTCGAAGTTGTCGGTCACGAACGCGATAACGTCGACCAGGTCGGCGGCGCCGGCCGGGTCGCGGCCCGTGAGCTCGAGGAACGCCGCGCACGCATCGGTTAGCTGGTCGGGGCGCAGGTCGGGCCGTTCGGCCACCCATGCCTCGTCGGTCGCAGTCCCGTCGTCGAGCATGGCCAGGCCGTGAATCGCCTCGGCGTCGGGGGTGACGAGGATGCCGCCGCGGCCGGCGAGTACCCGCATCTGCCGGCGGTCAAGTCCACCGCATTTCGCGGGGTCTAATGAGTTAGGACCAAGGACGCGTTACTACCGGAGACCGGGATTTGTGGGTCTTCAGCCGCGTTGGGAACTGCGAAAGTGACTGCTGTGTTTGATTCATTGCGGATCACTTGCGGTCCACCGGCGCGGCGAAGCATCACCAGCCCGCCGGTCATCATGCGTCGATGTTCGACTAGGTCAACAGCGGCTTGGCGGAGAATGTCACTTATGCTCACGCCTTGCAGCTCGGCAAGTTGGCGGATTTCCTTGAGCAGTTGCGCCTCCAAGCGAACCGAAACCATCTGCTTTATCGAGCGTCCTGGAACCTCATATCCGCCCTCCTCTACCTCGGCGGTATTGGCTAGGGCGGCCTCGCGGCGTCGTTTCTCGTCGTCGCGGCGTCGTTTCTCGTCTTCGCGGCGCTTGTCAGGCATTGCGGCCCCTCCAGGTCTGGTGGGTGATCTTCTCCCACTGGCTCTTCTCTGCAGGTTTACATGGCCATCCTGTCACAGGCCGAAGCCAGTCGCCGCGTCTCCAAGATCTGTCGAACAGCAGGGTCCATAGCTTATTTCGTGCAGCATTAGGACCGGCGATGACGAAATCCGCATAGCACGGGCTCAGCTTGATCTCGGCCGGATGTTCACGTAGTACCTCTTCGACTACTACCTCATCCACGCCGTGATTGAGGCAGTGGGCGTAATTACTGTCCTCGTCCTCGAGGTCGTCCCAGTCAATTGCCTCCCACTCGTAGGGGTCGAACGCCACCTGCCTTCACCTCTCATATTGGGCCGCACGCAAACTAGGTGTCCTCCGCCCGGGGGTTGCCCGGCTCCGCCGGGGGGTTGCCCGGCGGCGGCGTCGGCAGCCCGATCACCTGCACAGCGCGGAATCGCCAGCGTTTGATTTCCGTGCCATCCACACTCAAAACGGCGGCATAGTCACCGGCTCGTTGAAATAAAAAGTTGGTGACCTGCGGAGCGATTTGGATATCGGTGAAGTCGCCAGTTCGCATGTCAGGTGAGGTGCCGGTCCGAAATTCCCCTTCAAATCGGTTTGGAGTGGTCTGGCCATCGGCGTCCTCAAAGGTGATGGCGACCGTATGAGTCTGATGGTGTGCCCGCCAGGGAATGTGGATGACTGCACATATCGAGAAACTGTGGACGGCCGGGTACGACGGAAAGGCGAGGCGGTTCCAAAAGCCGCCGTTGAGATATACCTTGCCGTTCTCCACCGCGGCGTGGTCGGCAGTGAAAAACGCCTCAGCGTAGATGTCCGTGGGCATCGGCTGCTCTGTCATACATACAGGATAGCTTGTGTCATACGCTGCGCAAGTTCTTATAGCGCCTGGTTTCGGGGTGACCGCGCCGGCGATACCCTGGGGCGGCCAGATCAGGGGGCTGGTCAGGAGTAAGAACATGAGCACCGAGCGAGATTTGTTGGCCGCCGACATCGCGGCATGCCGGCGCTGCCCCGGGCTCAACATCCCCGACGTCACCGGGTCGGCGCCCGGCTTTGGCTCTGAAAACTCGCCGGTCGCGCTCGTAGGGCAATCGCTCTGTAAGGCATGCATGGAGTACCCGCCCGAGCCGTTCCGCGGCGGCTCCGAGTGGCTGATCACGCGGGCCCTCGAACGCGCCGGCAAAGTCAAATCCGACCTGTTTGTTACGAACGTGGTGCATTGTCATCCTCCCGAGGACCGCGCCTCCCAGGTCCACGAAAAAGCTAACTGCGCAAGGTTTTTGCGCCGCGAGTTAGCTCTGGTGCGACCGCTGCTCATGGTCGGGCTCGGCGACGACGCCCACGACGCCCTCCGCAAGGAATGCCCGCGCGCGTTGATCATCGAATGGCGCCGATACGCTCCCCGGCCGGCGATACCCGCCCACGGCCCGGTGGTGCTGTGCCTGCCGCACCCGTCACACGTGAAGTTCTGGCCGAAGGACGAGCGAAAGGAATGGATCGACATCTTTGCGGTCGCGGTACGGCGAGGATTCTCCAACCGATAAAGCTAATCGAGTAGGTCGGCGGCCACGACGACGACTGATCCGCCGACGGCGGACGGTCGGTTTGACTATAGGGCCTGAGCAGGGCTTTTACTTTCGCTACAGGTGACGATTTCCATTTCACTACAGCCGTTGCGCGCGGGGCGCACGATCTCAAACCTGTGAACTGGGGCCTCTGGGGCCTAAAGAGGTGAAGGGCCATTTGGTTCTTCATCCCAGAAAGGAGGCCAAACCATGTGGACCTGCCCCGATTGCAACCACACCCAGCGGCATGACCCCGGAGTACGCGACGAGAACGCCAAGGTGAAGCGCTGCACGCACTGCCCGCGGTGCCGATTCTTCGAGTCGCTTCAGTCGCCATTCCCGCCGGGCTTCGGCAGCCAGCGGTAATCCTGTACGTGAGTCGGCCTGCCACCCTGTTGACTTCGGCGTGGCGGGCCGGCCTCAAGGTGATCACATCGTGCAACGGCCTGGGTCGTTCTTGTCTAGGTACACGATCCCGTTGTAGTCCTCACGGTTCGCGGCGGGCTTGGCGACGATGATCGGTCGATCACCAATGGACAACGCCTCAGTCAGACCAGACGAGTCGAGGATGTAAAGGATCTGTGCCTCCAGCCAACGGCAGGTGGTCACGGCGTAGGACAGATCGTCGCGGTCGACTCGGAATTCGACGGGCGCATTGTCCGGCCTGCCGATCTTGCTCTTAAAGATTGTGAGTGCGTCCCCAGCTGCTTGGAGTGTTGCCGCGTGAGACAGCTTGTTGCGCAGCCGCGCCATATCCATGTATGCCTGGTTGAAGTTTTCGAGTTCGGCGTCCGACCCGACATCTTGAGAAATCGCCCGCACTAATTTCGCCCGCTCATCGTCCTTGATGCGCGAGACTGCCAACTTCCAGACGAAGGCGGCCGCATCGGGGATCCGCTTCTCGAAATACGTTCTGGCGAGGAGCTCGTCGATGCATGTCTGGACGTGGGTGAACGAGCCTAGAAACTTCAGCACAAGGTCACGAATGTCTTGATTGGGGTCCCCAAGGAAGACGGTCATGCCGCTGAGGCTATCGGCCGCTCACCAGGCGCCTCCGCTACCTCGACTTTGTTGTTACTCCGTGTCGAACT